>JBEKZR010000015.1:0-29740 GCA_049509715.1 Occallatibacter sp.
CCGGCCTTCTTCGCAGCTTCCTCGACGGCTGCGCAGCCGCCCAGAACGATCAGGTCGGCAAGCGAGACCTTCTTCCCGCCGGATCGCGCGCCGTTGAAATCTTTCTGGATCGCCTCCAGCTTCTGAAGAACCTTGGCCAGTTCGGCCGGCTGGTTGACTTCCCAATCCTTCTGCGGCGCCATGCGAATGCGCGCGCCGTTCGCCCCGCCGCGCTTGTCACTGCCGCGGAAGGTTGCGGCTGACGCCCAGGCCGTCGTCACCAGTTGAGAAATGGATAGGCCGGACGCAAGGATCTTGGCCTTCAAGGCCGCAATATCCTGTTCCCCGATCAATGGATGATCTACTGCGGGAATGGGGTCCTGCCAGATCAGCGGTTCCTTGGGAACCAGCGGGCCGAGATACCGCGAGACTGGCCCCATGTCGCGGTGCGTCAGCTTGAACCAGGCCTTGGCGAAGGCGTCCGCGAACTCCTGCGGATGCGCCAAGAATCGCCTGGAAATCTTCTCGTAGATCGGGTCCATGCGCAGCGAGAGGTCCGTCGTGAGCATGACGGGGGCGTGCCGTTTCGACGGATCGTGAGCATCAGGAACAGCATTGGCTGCTGCTCCGCCCTTGGGAATCCACTGCTGGGCGCCGGCGGGACTCTTCGTCAGTTCCCATTCAAATCCAAACAGGACTTCGAAGTAATTGTTGTCCCATTTGATGGGGTTGGTGGTCCATGCGCCCTCCAGCCCGCTCGAAATCGTATCGACGCCCTTGCCGCTGCCAAAACTGTTTTTCCAGCCCAGGCCCTGCTCTTCGATGGGGGCGGCCTCGGGTTCCGGACCGACATATTTGAGCGGATCGGCAGCGCCATGAGTCTTGCCGAATGTGTGTCCGCCGGCGATGAGGGCAACGGTCTCCTCGTCATTCATCGCCATGCGCGCAAAGGTCTCGCGAATGTCGATTGCCGCGGCCACCGGATCCGGCTTGCCATTCGGCCCTTCCGGATTCACGTAGATCAGGCCCATTTGAACAGCGCCGAGAGGATTCTCCAGCTGACGGTCGCCGCTGTAGCGTTCGTCGGCCAGCCACTTGCCCTCCGGTCCCCAGTAAATGTCCTCCTGCGGCTCCCAGATGTCGACGCGCCCGCCGCCAAAGCCGAAGGTCTTCAGCCCCATCGACTCCAGCGCCACATTACCCGCGAGAATGATCAGGTCGGCCCAGGAGAGTTTCCGGCCGTACTTCTGCTTGATGGGCCAGATCAACCGGCGCGCCTTGTCGAGGCTCACGTTGTCCGGCCAACTGTTCAGGGGAGCAAATCGCTGCGCGCCGGAGCCGCCGCCGCCGCGACCGTCGGCGATGCGGTAGGTGCCTGCGCTATGCCACGCCATGCGGATGAAGAACGGCCCATAATGGCCATAATCCGCCGGCCACCACTCCTGCGAGTCCGTCATCAAGGCACGCAGATCCTTGATCACGGCGTCTAGGTCGAGGCTCTTGAACTCCTTGGCGTAATTAAATGTCTCGCCCATGGGATTGGACAGTTGCGAGTGCTGGCGCAAGATCTTCAGGTTCAGTTGATTGGGCCACCAGTCCGCGTTCGTTGCGCTTCCAGCCGCTGTGTGTTTCAGAGCACCGCTCGAAAACGGGCACTTTGCTTCGTCTGACATTGTTCTCTCCTTCGGAGCGCCGCCAGTCGTCGTCAAGCGTTCAGGCATATGTGCGACTCCTCATGATTGCATTTTGCGGTTGCGTAATCTTGGATGCTTTCTGCCGGCGATTGGTTCCGGCCCTGTCCCTAAATTATGCTTCCCCGCACAATCCCTTAAATAATCCCAATTCTGGACAGTTTCTGGGGAATTTCCAAGAAGAGGAATTCCGGCCTCCCTTATCCACAAAAACCCATCCTCCGACCGTTGACCCCGCTCTCCAGGCTCCTTAGAGTCTGTAATCGGGTAGCAAAATCCTCTCCTGCCTGGACGGCGACGGGAAATTGCCGCCGCTTTCTCAACTGCAGTCGCGCGCAGCCCTACTGAGTCGGAGTGAAAATGCTGAAACTAAAGAAGATCCACATCCTCGGCTTCAAAAGCTTTTGTGACCGGACGGAGTTGACGGTGCCGGGAACGGGCATTGCCGTGGTGGTAGGGCCGAACGGGTGCGGCAAATCGAACATCCTGGACGGGGTGAGCTGGGTGCTGGGTGAGCAGAGCGCTAAATCCCTGCGCGGCACGCACATGCAGGACGTGATCTTTTCCGGAACCCGGGACCGCAAAGCCCTGGGAATGGCAGAAGTGACGCTGACCCTGGTCGATCCTGAAACCTACGAAGGACCGGTGCCCGTTGAGCCGGAGGTGGCGGTGGACCACGACGGCGAGGCCGACTGGGACGAGGACGAGGTGCGCCGCCAGCGAGCGATCGAGGCCGAGGAGATTATCGCCGCCGAACAGCCGGGCCAGGTACTCGATGAAGACGGGCCAGGTGAGCCGCAACCCGTGGGTACAGGCGGTCCGCAGGCCGTCGTGCTCAAGATTCGCCGCCGCAAGTTTCAGCGCACGCCGCAGAAGGGCGAAATCGTAATTACCCGGCGGCTGTTCCGCACCGGCGAAAGCGAATACCTGCTCAACGGCAAGCTGTGCCGGCTGCGCGACATTCAGGACATCTTCATGGGCACGGGCCTGGGGCCGGACAGCTACGCCATCATGGGACAGGAACAGATCGGACAACTGCTCAGTTCCAAGCCGCACGAGCGGCGGGCCATCATCGAGGAGGCGGCGGGGATTACGCGCTTCAAGACCAAGAAGCGGCTGGCTGAGCTGCGCCTGGAAAGCGCCCGGCAGAACCTGGCTCGCGTGGACGACATTTTTGAAGAGGTCACGCGGCAGATGAACAGCCTGAAGCGGCAGGCGGCCAAGGCGGAGCGGTTTGCCGCCGTGCGCGATGAGCTGCGCGGGCGTTTGCGCGTGGTGCTGGCCAGCCGCATGGCCATGATGGATGCGGACCAGGCCCGGCTGGAGCAGGAAATTGCCGCACTAACGGAGCGGATCAACGGCTCGGCGGTCGAGATCGACACGCTGGAAGCCAGCCAGCATTCACTCACCGAACAGGGCTATGAGCTGGACCGCGAGGGCCAGGAGGCGCAGAACCGCGCCAACGAAGCTGCTGTCGAACTGGAGCGGGCCACGGCCCGGCAACGCAGCAACGCCGAACGCGTGGGCGAGTTGGGGGCTCGTATTGCCGCGGCCGGCGGAGAGCTGGAGCAGACACGGACGCAGTTGAGCGGAATCGCCGAAGAGCGGGCGCAGCAGCACACATTTCTTGAATCGGCGGCAGGCGAGGCCAAAGCCTTTCGCCAGAAGGTGGAGGCGCGCCAGCAGGAGGCGCGCGCGGCGGCCGAGGAAGTTTTTACCGCCGAGCGGGAGTTGGAAGCCAGCCGCCGCCACGCCATGCAGTTGCTGACCCTGGCCGGCAATGCACGCAACTACACCGCCCAGGGGGAAGAGAGCCTGGCTGCCCTGGAACGCGAAGCCGACCGCTTGGAATCGGAGATAGGCCAGGCGCGGCACGAGCAGGAGAATCTGGGCGTGCAATGCGAGCAGGCCAGGCTGCGCTTTGAGACCGCCGCCGATGCGCTGCAACGGCTGGAAAGCGAGATTACGGCGCATCGCGAAGCCCTGCAGGCGCGCCGCGCCGAGGAAAACGGGCAGCGAACGCTTGCCAACCAACTGCGCGGCGAACAGGCCACCGTGGCCGGCCGGCGCGATGCCCTGCAATCGCTGATTCGCAACCACAGCTACTCCACCGACACGGTGCGCAAGCTGCTCAAGCCGGGCGCGCTGGCTGCGGGCTTGGCGCCTAAAGGCACGCTAGCGGACTTTCTGGAGGTGAGCGGCGAATACGAGGGTGTGGTGGACGAATTCCTGCGCGAGGAGCTGAATTATGTAGTGGTCGAAAGCTGGGGGGCTGCCGAGCAGGGCATCAGGCTGCTCAAGTCCGGCGTGGATGGCCGGGCCACATTCCTGATCCACCCTGTTGAGCAAGGCACTCTCTTTGAGGAGAGCACCGATGCGATCAGCGGCCCCGGCCTGATCCCGCTCAAGGATTCGATCCGGGTGCTGAACGGCTTTGGGCGGACGCTGGAATCGATCCTGCCCAAGCTCAAGCATAGTTATGTGGTCGAAGACTCCAACGAGGCGCTGCGTCTGGCCGCGCGCTACACTCACGCTTTTTTCCTCACGCCTGAAGGGGAATGCTTTCACAATGCGACCGTCACCGGCGGCAAACCAGCCAGCGAAGGTCCGCTGGCGCTCACACGCGAGTTGCGCGAGACCGATGGCCGCCTGGCCAAACTGGAGACCGGCCTGGCGCAGGCGGAGACTGAAGCGGCAGCTCTCACCCGGACCATCGAGGAGCTGACGGCCCAACTGGAGGCGCGCAGCGAAGAGCGGCGCCTGGCCGAGACCGACACCGCCAACCAGGGCGCGGCTCTCAAGCAGATGGAAGGCGAAGCACAGCGCATCGAGCGCCGCCTGCAGGAGTGGGCCGCGCAGGCCGCCCGCAACAAGGACGCGCGCGAGGCAAAAAGGATCAGTATTGACCAGAAGCGCGAGGAAACTGTTCGATTAGAAGCCGAGCATGCAACGGCCGAGGCCGCCCTCGATGAGTTGCAAGCGCAACTGGTCATGCTGCGCCAGAAGCGCGAGGGCTTGCAGCAGGAAGCCGCACAGATCACCGCGGAGCTGGCCGGCCTGGAGGAGCGGCGCCGTGGCGCCGAGGCAGCCTTTCAGCGTATCGAACGCCTCCATGCCGATCTGGAGCGCCGTGTGCTGGCCATCGAGCAGCAGCGCGCGGCCGCGGAGTCGGAGCGTGAACAGCGCATCGGCGAGAGCGCCGCGCTGGCCGGAAAGCAGAAGGAACTGGCCGCCGCGCGCGCCGAGGCTCTGGCCCTGGCGCAGACCCATTCGGGCCAGGCGCAGGCCCTGCGCCAGCAACTCGCAACCATAGAGACGCAACTGAAGACCAGCCGCGCCGCGCTGGATCAGTTGCGCGAGGACCGTGCAACCCGTTTCAGCCAGGTAGCCAAGCTGCATTCGGACCTGGAATACCTTGAGGCAAGCTGCCTTGTCGAGGTCAACCTCGAGGCCCAGGCAGTGCGAGCCGATGGAGAGATCGTGCGCCTCGCCGGCGAGGCTCTGGCCGCCGAGGAAGAGACCTGCCGCGCTCTGCGCCAGCGCATCGAGCAGATGGGCCCGGTCAACATGATGGCCCTCGACGAGTACAAGGAGACCGCCGAGCGCCACGGCTTCCTCGAGGACCAGCGCAAAGATCTCATCGAGTCGATCGAAAACACGCAGGAGACCATCAAGGAGATCGATCGGATTTCGCGCATCAAGTTCGACGAGGCTTTTGCCAGGATCAACGAGAACTTCGCCCATGTCTTCGCGCGGCTGTTCCAGGGCGGGCAGGCCTTCCTGCGCCTCACCGACGCGGAAAACCAGGCCGAGAGCGGCCTCGAAATCGTCGCCTCGCCGCCGGGCAAGAAGCTGCAAAACGTGTTGCTGCTCTCCGGCGGTGAAAAGTCGCTGACCGCGCTGGCTCTGCTG
Source organism: Occallatibacter sp. (assembly GCA_049509715.1). Classification (GTDB taxonomy): domain Bacteria; phylum Acidobacteriota; class Terriglobia; order Terriglobales; family Acidobacteriaceae; genus Telmatobacter. The sequence goes on from JBEKZR010000015.1 coordinate 5,583, forward strand.
GTATCCATCTTCCAGTTCCAGCCCAGCCCCTTCTGCGCGCTCGACGAGGTGGACGCGGCGCTTGACGAGGTCAACGTGGGCCGTTTCGCCGACCTGCTGCACTCCCTGAGCAAGGAGACGCAGTTCCTGCTCGTCACCCACTCCAAGCGCATGATGCAGGCCGCCGACATGATCTACGGCGTCACCATGCAGGAGCCCGGCGTCTCCAAGGTGGTCAGCGTGCGCCTGGGCGCCCACAGCCGGCAGCGCGCCACCGCGTAGCCATAGCCGCGGAATGCTCGGCCTCTCTCCTCAGTTTCATCGGCTGACTCATTGCGCTCCCGCACGCTGTAATAAAGTGTCCTTCTCATAGCTGCGCACTTTTTCCAGCCAACCGATGCCTTCGGCAACGCCCTGGCTGGCGCAGTAATACCCCCATACCGCGGCCAGGGCATGGATTTGTGTTCTTCGAAGATCGCCAGGCGGGCAGTGCGCGGGGCCACCGCTTCCTCTATCTGGAATTCGAGCACCAAACCGCAGGTGCTGGCGGAGGGAGAGGGATTCGAACCCCCGGTGCCCTTTCAGGCACAACGGTTTTCAAGACCGCCGGTATCAACCGCTCACCCATCCCTCCGCGAGGTGTGGGGCTGTCTTCGATTGTACGGCCAAAAAGGCATTTTCAGGCTAGCTCTGCGGGGCAGGTCAACGCTTTTGATATGCTGTGTTCTCGTGATGCGGGTGGTTTAGCACTCCAGCGGAAAGGGACGGCAGGATGTCGGGTTCGGGTTGCTGGGCGATCGAGAACTATGCTTACCGTTCCTGTCCGCAGCCTGCGCGGGAATTCGGCTTTGCGGTTTCACCGCACAACCACTCCGAGCACTCGGTGGAGAACCTGGCCTCGCTGAACGAGGTGATGAAGCTAGGGTTCATGCGGCCCTTTCGGCACATCCTTCAGTCGGCATTCGGCCTGGCGCAGGTTCCCGACCTGAATTATGCCGATGTCACCTACCGGCCTCCGCATACGGTTGAGGACGTGTTTCTCGTGGAGTCCTCAAGCGTTGCGCCTCTCGGCTTCGATGGCGTCCTTGTGGGGATCACCGACCATGATGAGATTGCCGGAAGTGTCGAGCTCCAGCGCAAGCGTCCCGAAGATGCGCGCCGCAATCCTATCGGCGAAGAGCTTTCGGTGCGCTTTCAGGACTATCTCTTCCACCTCGGAATCACGGGGTTGCCCGAGTCCGGCGTTCAAGAAACCCATGCCAATCTTCAAGCAGCGGCCCGTGCAAACCGGCTGGACGATGTATTTGAAATCCTGCGCGCCAGCGGATGCCTGGTGGTGTTCAACCACCCTCTGGTTCCCTGGGGCAAAGACCGGGGCCGCAAGATTCCGGCGGAAGAGCTTCTGCACCGGTACGGCTGGGCGATCCATGCCCTCGAATACAACGGAATGCGCAGCCGGGAGGAAAACGACCGCGTTCTCCAGTTGGCTCAGTCCGTTCACAAGCCCGTAATCGGAGGCGGAGACAGCCATCTGCTGCTGGCCAGCTCGGTGCTCTCGGCATCGCAGGCAGGGAGTTTTGCGGATTTCGCGGGGGAAGCAAAAGAGGGACGCGCCGTGCCCCTCGTCACGCCGATGTACTTTGCCCCCCTGGGCTGGAAAATCTTTCTGCGCGTGCTTTATTTCATGGCCCACTACCGGAAGATTGGCCATTTCCGGGGCCAGCCGGTGCGCGATTTGCTTGCGGCGAGAACGGTGCTCCTGGATCCCATCGGATATGCTTCCCGCGGTTTTCTGGGTTTGACTTCGGCTCTCGGCCTGGTGCGCTAAGCATGAATATGGCGCGATAAGCCTGAATGCTATACTGCTGAAACGACCACTATGGCCACCGTTAAGGAACAACTAAAGACGATCATTATTCGCAGCCTGCGCATCAGGGACCTGACCCCGGAAGAACTGCGCGACGATCAACCGCTGCTGGGCGGCGATTTGGAGATCGACTCCATCGACATCCTCCAGCTCATTCTTGAGATTGAGCGGCATTTCGGCATCAAGCTGGTGGACGGCGAATTCGACGAGAACGCGTGGAAGAGTATCGATCGTTTGGCTGAGACCGTCGAAGCGAAGATTGCGGCAAGGACTTAACATTTGCATTCCATGAGGATGTTTCCCCATGCCGACCTTCGATAGGAAAAAACCCGCCCGGGTTTTGCTGGTGGAAGCCAATAACATGAATAAGTGGGTGGGGACGACCATGCCCTACGAGATGCATGTCCCTCCCGTGGGCCTCATGTATCTCGCGTCCTACGCGCGCACGGCGCTGCCGGGGATCGAGTTCCGCATTGTGGAGTCCTCCCTGTCTTGCCCGGACGATGAGCGATTCATTCGCATCTTGAACGAGTTTCAGCCGGATGTCGTTGGCGTCCGCTCCATCGCCTTCTTTCTGGAGGAACTTCAGCGGATCGTCGGTTTGGCGCGCGCCCACAGCGACGCTGCCCTCATCGCTGGCGGCCCTATCGTCAAGGCGTACAAGCGCAGGCTCTTCGAGGAAGTGCCGGAGCTGGAGGTCGCCGTGAAAGGGGAAGGCGAGCAGGTTTTCGTAAACCTCCTTCGCGGAGAGCCGCTTGCTTCGATGGCCGGAGTTTTGTACCGGACGGACGACGGGGTGGTGGAAAATGAAGACCAGCAGGAAGTGGCGAACATCGACAGCCTGCCCTTCCCCGCGTACGACCTGATCGACCTGAACGAGTACCAACGTCAACTGAGTTACGCTTACAATCATCGCCGCCAGGGAGTGCTGCTCACCAGCCGCGGCTGCGTGTATCATTGCACCTATTGTTTCAGCCATTGGAAGCGCATCCGGTTGCGCAGCGCCGCCAACATATTTGAAGAGATCGCCGAGCTCCACGCCAGGCACGGGATCCAGGACTTTTACGTCGTCGACGATATCTTCAATGTCAACTTGAAGCGCTCCATGGACCTGTTCGACATGATCGTGGCGGCGGGGCTTAAACTGCGCTTCTATTTCGTCAATGGATTGCGTGCCGACATCACCAGCGAGGAGTTTGTGGATCGCGCGCTCCAAGCCGGCGCTGTCTGGTTTACCTACGCCATCGAATCGGCCGCGGAAGAGATTCAGAACCTGGTGCAAAAACACCTCGACCTGGAAAAGGCCGGGCGCATCATCGCTTATACACAGCGCCAGAACGTGGCCGTGAACATATCGACCATGTACGGCTTTCCCACCGAGACCCGTGAGCTGGCGCAACGCACCCTGGACTATCTGGGCGAATTGCCCAAGCCGTCGTTGTTGCCCTACCACTTTTGTTTGCGCTTCTTCCCCGGCTGCGAGATCAACGAGCAGGCTTTGGAGGCCGGTTGGGATGCCGAACGCCTGGGACTCACCAGCCGGTTCTCCTACAACGATATGCCGATGGGCACTCCAACGTTATCGAAGCAGGACATGTACAGCATTCAGCTTGAGTATCACCGCCGCTTCGGAATGAGCAATCCCGCGGCCGTCGGCGGCGCGATTCGCACGCTCCGCTCCATCGGATACTGCGACACGGAGATCCTACATATGTACTCGGTGTTGAAGCGAAAGGTGTTTCATGATGTGAGCGAGCTGCTGACGGCTGGTGGAAATTGACGCGCTGGTACCAACACCGATTTCATAACGTCTCGGCTCTCCGCATGGTGTTCTGGACCATACCCTGGCTGCCGCGCTTTGTTCATCCCCCCATCGCGGTTGTAACGGCGCTGATCTTTTTCTTCCTGTTGAAGCGGGAGCGCAAGGCAGTGGCCGGCAATCTGCGCCGGGTCTCGGGCAGACGCGGGCTGGCACTCCACTGGAAGGTCTACCGCGTCTTCTATTCGTTCTGCGATTTGATGGTTTCCTATTGCTATGTCCCCCAGGCCAGCCATGCGCAACTGCTCTCCATGCTGGCGGACAAGGATCGTGGCGCCGCCGCCATCGACCGGTGCCTCGAAGCGGGCAAAGGGCTCATTGTGTGGACGGCGCACCTGGGGAATCCGGAATTCGCCTCGCGCCTGCTTGAAATGCACGGCCGGCCGGTCCATGTGGCGCGGGTGGTTGAAGACAAACCGGCGGAGAAGTTGCTGCGCGACATGATGGCCACCGAGCGGCTCAGAATCGTGGACCTCAGATACGGCGCGCGGGCCACAATCGAACTGTTGCAGGCTTTACGCCGGAATGAGATCGTGGCCATCCAGGGGGACCGCGTCTACTACCGTCGCCATGGCGCCGAGGTCCCATTTTTTTCCCAGCCAGCCGCCTTCCCGCTGGGGCCTTTTCTGCTTTCGCAGGTCTCGGGTGCCCCGGTGCTGCCCGGTTTCGTGATTCGCCAGGGTTGGCTGCGCTACCGCGTTTTGATGGGCGAACCCATCCTGCCGGTTGCATCCGGCGACGGTGACGCCGGTCAGCGCGCCGGTTTACGCCAGGCTGTCCGGTTCCTTGAAACAACGTTGCCGATTCATTATGATCAGTGGGTGAATTTCTTCGATTTCTGGCAGGTCAATTCCAGTGAGTGATATGCAGGAAACCATTGTCGTTACTGGAGTTGGCGTTATCAGCCCCTATGGCGCCGGGCTGGCCAGCCTGCAAGCCGGCATGTTATCGGGCAAGTGTTGCCTGGCGCCCGCCAAGGGTACGTATCCCGGTTTTGAAGGAACCACGGCCCAGGTTTGCGGACTTCCGTTTCTGGTGGAAGGCTCCAGCTCCCGCTACTCCCGCACGGATCGCATTGCGGTGGCGGCTGCTCAGGACGCAGTAGCAGACTTGGATCGCGATAGCCTTGCCTTCCGGGAGAGCGGTGTCGTGATGGCTAGCACGGTCGCGGGCCTATCCGAAATCGATCCCGGAATTGCGCAGGATTCGGCCGCCTGGTACAGGCACGGCGGTCTGGCGCGGGCCTCCTCCTATCGGGTGTCGCACGTCGCCGCTTCGGTAGGTGAGCACTTGGGGATTCACGGACCGACCTGCGCCGTCTCAGTGGCTTGCGCTTCAGGAGCAATGGCGATTGCGCTTGGCGCCAACCTACTGCTCGACGGAGCCGCGCCCATGATTCTGGCAGGAGGCAGCGACGCGCTGTGCCCGTTCACGTTGAGCGGGTTCAACTCCCTCCAGGCGATGGATCCCGGCCCCTGCCGTCCCTTCGATCAGAATCGCAAAGGGTTGAACCTGGGAGAAGGCGCGGCGGTTCTGGTGCTGGAAACGCTGGCCGGAGCTACGGCGCGCCGCGCCAATATTCTCGCTGTACTGCGTGGATGGGCCATGACCAATGATGCATCGCATCCCACCGCGCCGGACAAAGACGGAAACGGTATAGCGGTTTGCATACGCCGCGCCATGGATATGGCCGAGTGCGGCGCCGATGAGATCGGCTATGTGAATGCACACGGCACAGGCACGCTCCTCAACGATATTGCCGAAGCCAATGCTTATCAAACCGCCTTCGCCGCGCGCAGCCGTCCCATTCCCGTATCCTCGACCAAGTCCTATTTCGGACACTGTCTGGGGGCAGCCGGCGCCCTGGAGGCAGCCATCACCATCGCGGCCATTCGTTGCGGCGCGCTCTTCCCGACGCTGCGGCTGACGGACCCCATCGAGAGCGAAGGTATCGACTGGCTCCGCGGAGAAGTCAGACGCCAGCCGCTGCCGCTGGCGCTCTCGGTTTCAGCTGGGTTTGGCGGCAGCAACGCGGCACTCATCTTTGGGAGCGGCCGCCCATGAACGCGAATTTGCCAGCCATAACCGGTATCGGTTCCGTCACTCCATATGGTGTGTTGGCCGGACTTATTCCTGCCCGTTCTTTGCAACCCGGCGCCATCACCGCATGGGCAACCGCCGGGCTGCGGCGAGCGTTTCTCGTAGAGCCGTTTCGCCCTGCCAGCGTGGTGCCGGGCCTGAAGACCAGGCGTCTGGATCGTCTGTCGGCATGGGCGCTGGTAGCTTCTTCGCTGGCCATTCAGGATGCCGGGATCGATTTCAGCATGGTGGACCGGTCCAGGGTTGCCGTCGTCTTCGCCACCGGCTTCGGTTGTGTTGAACTCACGGAATCCTTCTACCAAAGCGCAGCCGTTAATGGCTGGTCGGGAACCGACCCCATCACCTTTCCGGAGACGCTCATCAACGCTCCGGCCGCTCACGTGGCTTTGTTTCATGGCCTGCGCGGACCGAATATTATAGTCGACAGCAAAAGCTTTGCGGGCGAAAGCGCGCTGATTCAGGCCGCTTCCCTGATCCGCCACGGGCAGGCCGACTTAGCCATTGTCCTTGCGGGAGATACGCTTACCCAGGCTGTTTATGGATGGTACGAAGCGGCAAATCTGCTGTCACCTGCCTGCTATAACTCGGATTCCTTGCCGGAAGCCAGCGGCTTTACGCCCAGCGCTGGCTTTGTGCCCGGCGAAGGGGCAGCCGCGTTGGTGCTGGAGCCGGCCGGCAGCCGGGAGGGACGCTCTTATGCAAGTCTTCGCTCGAGCTGCTGGGCGGCAGGCGGAGAGCCTTTCAAGACCATCCGCCGGATGCTCGGCGGGTCCGTTCCAAGCCTCACCATCAGCGCTGGGAATGGCGCGCCTTGCGCCACCAGCCCTTTAACCAGCCTGGCCCGCGAGATTGCCGGCCCCGATGCGCCCATCGTCCCGCCGCAGGCCGTGGCCGCCGGTTTGGCTGAAACTGGCGCTCTGCTCCACTTGATCCTGGCCTTGAGCAACCGGCCACGGAGCGGCCAGGCTCTCCTTTTAGCAACAGCGGGCGAAAGCGGTTTTGCCGCGATTCATCTGGAGCTGCCTTGAACTTCAATGTGCGAATTGCATCCGCGGCGTATGCCGTCCCACCCGGCGTTGAGACCGTGGAAGCAATCCTGGAGCGGGAACGAACTCGCGTAGAGACAACGCTGGCGCCGCTCAGCCCGCTGGCGAGACGAAAAGCATTGGAAGGTCTCGGACTGAGCCGCGTCCGTGTCTGCGGCGTCAAGCAACCTTATGATTTGGCGCTGGAAGCCGCTTCAACCGCAATTGCGGAAGCCGGAATCGCGCCGCGGAATATCGATCTCATCCTGGATTACAGCACCTTCCCCGGAGATAACTCGCGGTATCTTTCCTTTGCTCCCCAACTCAGCGCTGAGCTTGGGGCCGATAACTCGTTGAATCTGGGTTTCAAAGCCGGCGGTTGCGGAGCGCTGCACCTGGCCATCAAGACCGCGCTGGGCTGGATGAGCGCCGATGACAACATTCAGACCGCGCTGCTGGTGACCGGCGACGCCGCGCCGCTGGAGAACCGGTCACTGCTTCCAGTTACCGTGCAGGGAGACGCCGCCAGCGCCGTCATCCTGCGCCGCCAAGGCGCGGACGGCCCGCTGCTGCTCGGCGTGGAGGCGATGACTCTCGGCCATCTGCACAACGCCATTGCCTTGACCCAGGCCAAAGGCCGCATAGAAATTGAAGCCGATGCCGTGTGCATTGAACACAAAGTAATGCCCATCTACTATCTCAACCTGTTCCGCCTGGCGCACAAAGTCCTGTCAGCGTCTTCCCTGAGCTTGAACAATGTAGATCATTTCATCTATTCCAACATCAGTTATCGGGACCGCGATGGTTTTCGCAGGATGGTGGGCCTGCCTGAAGGCGGCCTGCCGGCAACCCCCATGTCGGAGTATGGACACACCTTTGCCAGCGATCTGGTGATCAACTATGTTCACATGCGGCGCGATGGCCTGATTCGGCCTGGGCAATTGCTGCTGTTCGTATCCGCAGGGGTCGGATTCACATGGGGGGTGACGCTTGCCCGAAGCTGAAGGCGATCTGCTTCACGAATGGCTCAGGCGCGCGGCGGCTCTTTCGCCCGGCGCCCCGGCCATTGTTGAAGATGATCGGGTCACATCCTTCAGGGAGTTATTCGAGCAGGCTGAGTCACTGGCATTGCGGTTCGTCGGACACGGCATCCAGAAACAGGATCGCATCGCCCTGGTGCTGCCCAAGACCACCGATTCGATCATTTCTATCTTTGCCTCTCTTCTTGCCGGAGCTATCTATGTCCCCATCCATCCCCAGTGGCCGAAGGATAGAATTGAAGCCGTCCTGGAGGACTGCGCAGCCCGGTTGGTGATCGAAGGTGACAGTTACCCGCCGCGAATCCGCGATTGCCAAACCGGTGAGTGCATCCATTGGCAGACACAGTCAACGGCTCTTGCTAACATTGTCTCGCTGCCCAAGACCGGCGCCCGCGACCCGGCCCTCATTTTGTTTACCTCCGGCTCCACGGGCCGGCCCAAAGGAGTCGTCCTTTCTCACCGCGCCGTAAGCGCTTTTGTAAGATGGACCGCGCGCGAGTTTCAGATCTCTTCCCATGACCGCATCGCGTGCCCGTCGCCGCTGGGCTTCGATCTTTCCACCTTTGATATTTTTAATATGGCCCTATGCGGCGCAACCTGTGTTCTTGTTCCCGGCGAAATCGTGTGGATGCCGCGTTTCCTGGTCCAGTTTCTGCGCCAGGCCCGCATCACCTGTTGGTATTCAGTTCCGTCGATCCTGACCGGCATGTTACAGGAGGGACGGTTCGCGGAGCACGAGCATCCCGACCTGCGCGTCATTCTCTTCGCAGGCGAGGTCTTTCCTGGCCCAGGCGTGGCGCATTTGCATGCCGCGGTTCCCCAGGCTGTTTGCGCCAACCTCTACGGCCCGACCGAGACCAATGTAGTCACGTGGTGTCGCGTCCCGCCCGGGTTCGATGGATCGCAGCCGCTACCCATCGGCCATCCCTGCCCCTACGCCATAGTCACGGTGGACGCTGAGAGCGGCGAACTGCTCGCGGGCGGCGACTCTCTGATGAATGGTTACTGGAATCGTCCCGAAGATACACCGCGCTCCTTCATCTGGTTGGACGGCAAACAGTATTACCGCACCGGGGACCGCGTGTCGCTGGCTCCTGACGGCAGCTACTTGTTTGTCGGAAGGCTGGACCGGCAAGTAAAGCGCCGCGGCTTCCGCATAGAGCTGGGAGAAATTGAGGCTGCACTGGCTCGCCATGAAGATATACTGGAAGCGGCTGTGATTGCTGGCGAGGATGGGCGGAGAGGAACCATCATAACTGCCTTTGTCCGGGTTCGCGCCGCAGGCGCCCTCACCTTGGTCGAAGCCAAGGCCCACTGTGCGCGCACACTGCCGCCGTACATGGCGCCCGATCACATCCTGTTTGTGGATGCCATTTCCAAGGGAAGCCGGGGCAAGATCGATTACCTGACCCTGGGCAGAATTGCGGAAGGACTGAACCGTGGAAATCAAGACCGAAGTTAGGAAGTACATCGCTGAGAACTTTCTGCCCAATGCGCCGGCGGGAACCATCGACGACGCCATGCCTCTCATCACCGGCGGTGTTATCGACTCGATCGGCATGATCGCACTCGTGTCCTTTCTTGAAAGCCGCTTTGAAGTCGAGTTCATGCCCAGAGAAATCGATGTGCATAGCCTGGATACCGTGGAGCAGATCGAGAAACTGATGCTCAAAAAACTGGCCGGCCGGGAACCAGGCGTGGCTGAGGGTAAAGTACCATAAGTCCGGTGAGGCATCGCAGTGGGCGATCATTGGAAACTGCGCGGACTGGCAATGTTGCCCACCCTGCTTTGGGCAGCTTGCGGGCGAATGCACAAGGAACCGTTCGAGAAGGTCCCGCTCGCCCCCGGCCAGATCGTGCGGGTTCGCCTCTCGGAGCGCGCCAACCTTGTTGTGGAGCGCATTCGTTTCTGGTCCAACGAGATGAATGAGCCCCGTTTCTTCCTGGCTTTGGCGCCCAGGACGCAGGCTGCGCCCTCCGAAGTGCTCATCCTGAATCACGGATGGTCGGACCGGCCGGAGTATCTGTTGCGCTATCTCAAGGTGGATCGGGTCTACGACGAGATGCTGGGCCGGGGCGAGGTCCGTCCCGCGATCCTGATCCTGCCCGATGTGCGCTTCAACAGATTCTACCGGGAACACTCCCACCGCTTTCCCTATCCGAATTACCTGACCCTGGTGGCGGAGGAAGTGGCAGAAACGGTAGCGCGGCTCTACGCCATACCTCTGGAGCGCCAACGTTGGGCGATCGGTGGCTTCTCCTTTGGCGGCTATCTTTCCCTGGATGTTGGAAGGCGCTATCCCGGCCGCTTCGCCAGCGTCAGCGTGGTGAGCGGATTCACCGATGAAGAGTGGAGTTACTGGCCAACGCAAGCGCCGCCGCCCGGGCCGCTTGATTCCCAAGGCAGGGGCAAGCATACAATCGTGGCCCCTGGGCCCGTCCCCAGGCTTTTCCTCGCCTGTGGGCAGGGGGATCGCCTTTTTGCTACAATGCTCGATATGCACCAGAAGCTAATGGAACTCGGCCTCCCCCACGCATGGTCGACTGGACCGGGCGGGCATACATGGAAGTACTGGGCTTTCGTTCTTCCAGCGATGTTCAGGTTCCATCTTGAGGGTGAACAAAGTCAGGTTGAGGCCAAATGAGAGCATTGCTGGTTCAAAGCCCCGCAATATCGCCGTGGGTTCCACGCAAGCAATGGGAGCCGCCAAGTGTCGCCATGGCCACGATTGCCGGCCAAATAGATAACCACGATGTCAGGGTGGCGGACGCGATAGTCTGGCGCAAGCAGACTGTACCGCGCTACCTGAAGCTCTTGCGGGAGTTCAGGCCGGATGTCGTCGGCTTCACGTCGATGACCTTTCAATATGAAACCTCGGTCGGCCTGGCCTATTTGACCAAACAATTCGACAGCCGGATTCGAACCGTTCTTGGCGGTTATCACGCCACCTTGTTTGCCGAAAACATCGCCGCCGGTGCCGACGCCGGCTGGTGGGATTACCTGATGCGGGGAGAAGGAGACTTTGCGTTCGGAGAACTGCTCGATAGTATCGAAGCCGATGGAAAGGGGATGGAAAACATCCTCGGGCTTTCTTACAAGGAAGAGGGAACTTTCCGCCACAATCCGGCGCGCCCGCTCGAAGACTTGGCCAGAATTCGGATTCCCGCCCGCGATAAGCGTCTCGTCAAAGGATTTCACATGTATTTTCGCCGCGCCGATGTTATCGAGACATCGCGCGGCTGCCTGCATCAGTGCAACTTCTGCAGCATTCACGAAATGTACGGCCGCTCCTTCCGCCTTTTTCCACTGGACCGTGTCCTGGCCGACATCGAAGACGCCTACGGGCGCGGCGCGCGCCACATTTTCTGCACCGACGACAATATCACCCTGGATATGGATCGCTTCGAGCAGTTATGTGACGAAGTGACTCGCCTGAAGCTGAAGAACTTGATGTTCACCACGCAGGCGAGCCCGATCGGTTTCGCGCACCGGCCGGACCTGGCCAAGAAAATGGTTCAGGCGGGGTTCGTTTCCATCTTCCTGGGCATCGAGAATGCCTCCACCAAGAATCTACGGGCCATGAATAAGCCCAACACGCTGGATACGATTCAGCGCGGCGTGGCTGCCCTCCAGAAGGAAAACATTATGGTTATCGCCGGCATTATCAATGGGCTTCCGGATGATGACCCGGAGAGCATTCGCGAAAACTACCAGTTCATCAAGAACTTGGGGATCAACAATGTCATGGACCAGATCATGACGCCCTATCCCAAGACCCCCCTGCGGGGGGAGATGATAGAGGACAAGCGCGTTGTTAATCTCTCTGATTTTCGCTGGTACGACGGCTATTTCAGCAATATTCGCACCCGGCATCTAACCCCGGAGGAACTCACTTTCGTTCGCTGGAAGATTCGCCGCGAAGTTATCGGCATGTGGCGCGCAACCAAGGCGGACTGGAAGCATTTCAAGGGGTATACATACTTATGGGAGTTTGGCTTCCGACATATCGTGTGGCTCAATGAAAGGCTGCTCGAGCTTCTCTTCGGCATCGAAGGCCGCTACAAACTCCAGATGCGGCATTTCCTGCAACTGAACGATTTTGGCATCGAAATCCCAGGCCGCCAGAGGATTGAGACCTACCATCCGATCTACGGCAGCAATGAGGATCCGTACCGTGATACGAGATGGAGCATGCTAAAAAGGCGGCTGCCCTTCCCCTGGCGCAAGCGCCTCATCGCGCAGGAACCGTCGTGATCGCGGAGACAAGCAGCCCGCTACGAGCATGCAATCGCCAGTTGTGGGAGTCATGTGACTCCTCTGACCGGCTTGGCTAAGATTTGTGGCTGACTGCTGAGCCTCGCCTATTTCCTCCTCATGTACATCTTCTTGCTCCTTTCCTGGCAAAGGCTATGCCCGAATCTCAGCCGCGTCTGCCGGTCTGAGTAACTTCCGGTCAAGCTGTTGCCGTTTTCATAGCTCAGTGTGGCGCAATAATCGACAGTGCCAGAATTGCTCGCGAAAAGCAGGAAAAGACGCTTGCCGCTTACAACTCCTGTGAGTTGGTACCCTCCGCCGCTGCCGCTCACGTCTCGGCTTGTTGTGGCCTGGTCAAGGCTCAAAACACCAAAATCCGAATCCCATCTGCCACTGACATTGATTGCAGGAGGATCTGTTTGAGCGTCAAGCCATGCCTTGCCTTGATTGTTCACCGTGCCCGCATTTAGAACAGTTACAGAAACAAGCGCGAACCCTGCCAAAACCATTCCCAAGAAGAACTTTTTCATTCCCAACTCCTTTCCCTTTCGTCCAGCATTCTCGTACACAAACCGCCCATTTGCATCCCCGCCCGAGGGCGGAGGGATGTTCGACAAGGCCACCCACCTGCTGAGCAACAACTCCGGCCCCGACAGCTACTCGGTCGTCATTCACACGTCAATGCCCGCGCTTCCGGGCAACGAAATGCTGCGCAGGCATCCGCAGCGGACCCCCGTGGAATCCTGCGCGTCGTCTACTTCTTTCCTTGCGGCTCTCCCGTAACTTCCACTTGCAGCTTCGTTCCCACTTCCTTCAGTGCCGCGTCCAGGTAAGGTTTGAAGCCCCAAATGTTTGCAGATCCTAAGTAGGGCCTCACTGGAATTGATCCAATTTCGGTGTTGGTCTTGGGGTCGATAAAATGTATGGAAAGAATCAGGTGATAGTTGTTGTAGTCCACATGGATATCCGAGAACTTGATGTAGAGGTCGCAGCCCGCGGCGTTGGTGTCATCCTTGTTTTTTGCCGCGACGATGGTCCGTCCAGACAGATATGTCGTTTGCAGATTGGATGCAAACGCGGCGTTCAAAAAAGCAATGACGTCGGTCCACTCGGTCTTGGTAGCGTAACCGTGCGCTGCCCATTCCTCGGGATCCAGATTGACCCATCCGACAAAGATGCGGTTCATGTTCCTCATATCAACGGTTGATTCCTTCGTCAGGTAACGCGGTACGCTGTGGCGCTCGCCTGCAGATGGAGTTGAAAATGCAATGCAGATCAATAGCAATGCCGCTATGATTGCCAGTCGCTTCATGAAAAATCTCCTTTCTTCGTATCCTGCTCAAAACTGCGAGCCGGGAAACCCTCGTAGCTCCCAAACGAGGAATTATAGAGGCGATGAGGATTGTCGTGTCAAGGACGAAATGAAGGTAAACCTGAGGGCTGGAAGGCACCCGCCAGGCAAAAGAGAAGATTAACAAACGGTTAAGGAAGCCCGAGAACATCTGGCAGGGGTTGGCTGGGCCGCCCCCTCCTCGACAGAGCGCGCCGTCGCGGTGTTGATTTATACTATGTTCGTGACCGTGCAGGATGCGATTCCCCAATCGTCCTGGCCATCGTTCCGTACGCATTAAGCTCCAATGCTTTCTTCCAGGCAAAGTCGCTGTCATCAAGTTATGGTCGCGTTCCTGCATAAAGAGGCTCTGAACAGATGAACGACGTCCTACACTCCGCCGTCTCTTCGCCTCTTCAGTCAGAGGATGCGATCGCCCAGTGCAAGGCCGCGGAAAGATTGCGGCTGATGCAGGTTGCGGGGCTCATCGAGAAACCTATCGAGCACTTTCACCGCCCTGTTGAGCGACCCTTCACCGCGGAGGAACGCGATCGAGTGACCATTCTCTTTGGAGGGTTCACCTGGAAACACGAGCGCTTGATCGAAGCCATTCTTTCAGGCTCCGGCTATCGTTGCCAGATGTTGCCGACCCCGGACGTGGCCGCCTTTACGATAGGTAAGGAATATGGCAACAACGGACAGTGCAATCCCACTTACTTTACCATCGGCAACCTCATCAAGTTTCTGCAGTCCCTTGAAGATCAGGGTTTATCGCGTCAAGAGATTGTTGACAGGTACATCTTCTTCACCGCGGGCTCCTGCGGGCCTTGCCGCTTCGGCATGTATGAATCCGAGTATCGGCTGGCGCTGCAGAACGCCGGCTATGAGCGATTCCGCATTGTGCTCTACCAGGCCGAAGAGGCGATTAAAGCCGCTGTCTACAATCCCGGCCTGAAGTTCACACTGGACTTCAACCTGGGTGCGCTCAATATGCTCAATCTGGGCGACGTGCTCAACGACCTCAGCTATCGCATTCGCCCCTTCGAGGCCGTTCCGGGAAGCACGGACCGCGTCATCGAAGAAGTAGTCGACCAGTTGAGTCATTTTCTGAAAACCCGGCGGCGATTCGAGATTCTGTTGCGCACGCCAAGTTGGCTAGCCGCGCCGCTGCTGCGCACACCGAAGCTGTTGGAATTCCTCAACGCAACGGGCAAGATTCTCTATCATCTCTATGGCGAGGACTTTTTAAGGAGTATGCACCTGGCGCGCAAGCGCCTGAGCGGGATAGAAGTGGACCACACCCGCGTAAAACCCGTGGTCAAGGTTGTCGGCGAATTCTGGGCGCAACTAACCGAAGGCGACGGTAACTTCAATATGTTTGCCTTTCTGGAACAGGAAGGCGCGCAGGTGCATGTGGAACCAATCAGCTGTTGGATCACCTATCTCCTGTATCAGACTCGCGCCCGCGTTGAAGCGAAAAGAGGCCTCAATGTTCCCTTTCCCGATGCCCGCTGGTGGGAGCCTGGTAAGCGGCTGGCCAACGCCTGGGGCTACCGCCGCAAGTGGTTGTTGTTGCGGATGAGCGAAGGCATCTGGAACTACCTGTATGCGCGCACTGTCCGCCATTTGGGCGGAATCACGCCCCGTCTCGTTCCACAGAGCAAACTGGCCAGTATGGCGCATCCCTTTTACCACTCAATGGCCCGCGGTGGCGAAGGACACCTCGAAGTAGCGAAAAACGTGTACTACACCACGCACGGCCTGTGTCACATGGTATTAGCTTTAAAACCTTTTGGCTGCATGCCCTCTTCACAATCCGATGGCGTGCAGTCGGCGGTGGTGAATCGTTTCCCGGAGATGATCTTCCTGCCCATCGAGACTTCGGGCGAGGGAGAGATCAACGCGTACAGCCGTGTGCAGATGGCTCTGGGGGAAGCTAAAATCAAGGCCAAGGCGGAGTTCGAACGGGCACTGGCTTCGACGGGCAAGAATCTCGATGAGATCAAGGCTTATGCCGCCCAGCATCGGCAATTACGGAACCCGTTTTATCCGGTTCCGCGCCGGCGGGGGATCGCTGGGGTCGCCGCCAACTTTGTGCCACGCCGCTGGACGAGATCTGAGTAGGAGACTTTCTGGATACCACCGCACAATGCGCGCGACTGACCGATAGCCAGTCAATACTGCCAGCCGAGGAGCAGCGGACCGAAGCCGGCATCCGCTTCCGCGTGGGAGTAGACGTGGGGTCCACCACAGTGAAGGCACTGGTCATCGAAGCAGGGAGCGGGCGCATTCTCTGGCGCGACTACCAGCGGCATGAGACGCGCCAAGCGGAGAAACTCCTTGAATTCCTTCATCGCATGGAAGCCGAAGTGGGTGTTGCTCCCTGCAACTGTCGCATCTTCATTACCGGCTCCGGCGGCAATGCACTCGGCGGTTTTATCGGCGCGAAGTTCGTGCAGGAGGTGAACGCTGTCGCACTCGCTGTAGAGAAGCTTCATCCCGAAGTGAACTCGGTGATCGAGTTAGGCGGTCAGGACGCCAAAGTTATCATCTTCAAAGAGGATAGCGACAGCGGTCGCAGGAAGAAGATCCCTTCGATGAACGACAAGTGCGCGGGCGGCACCGGCGCGGTCATCGACAAGATCAACGCCAAGCTGAAGATTCCGTCCGACGAGCTGTGCAATCAGGCCTACAAGGGGATCAAGGTGCATCCCGTCGCGGGCAAGTGCGGCGTCTTCGCCGAGACCGACATCAACGGCTTGCAGAAGCAGGGCCTCCCGGCCGAAGAACTGATGGCCTCGCTCTTCGACGCCATTGTTTTGCAGAACCTTACCGTTCTCACGCGCGGTCACACGCTGCGGCCACACGTACTCCTGCTGGGCGGGCCGAACGCTTTCATCCGGGGCATGCGCGAGGCATGGCAGTACCACATCCCACTCCAGTGGAAAGAGCGGGGGATCGAACTGGGTCCCGATCAGTCTCCTGAGGAAATGATCAAGACCCCGGAGAATGCCCTGTATTTTGCAGCTATTGGCGCAGTGGAATTCGGCAAGGGCGAGGATACGGAAATTGGGAAGTACCTGGGGACAGAGTGCCTCGAGCACTATGTCCTCGAGGGGCGTCGCCTTCAAAAAGCCGCTTCGGCCAGCCGCGGGTTGAGTGCTTCAAAGCAGGAGTTACAAGAGTTCAAGGCCAGGTACGCGCGGCCAGAATTCGTTCCCGCAACCTTTTATCCGGGTGAGCGAGTCCAGGCTTTCATCGGCCTCGACGGCGGCTCCACTTCCACCAAAGCCGTACTCTTGTCGGAGCACGGCGATGTTCTCTCAAAAGCCTATCAACTCTCAAACGGCAATCCTATACAGGACACAATTGAAATCTTCGGCAATCTGCGCCGGCAGGTGGAAGCCCAAGGCGCGACGCTGACAGTTCTCGGCGTGGGCACGACGGGCTACGCCAAGGACATCCTGCAACGGGTGTTGCAAGCCGATGTTGCTTTGGTCGAAACCGTGGCGCACACCGAGTCGGCCATGCGTTTCTTCACGGATCCGCATGTAATCGTCGACGTAGGCGGGCAGGATATCAAGCTCATCATCCTCAGCAATGGCCGGGTCAAAGACTTCAAGCTCAACACGCAGTGCTCGGCGGGCAACGGGTACTTTCTGCAATCCACGGCAGAAGGATTCGGTATCCCGGTCGAGAACTATGCCGACGTTGCCTTTAACGCCGACACGATGCCCGTTTTCGGGTACGGCTGCGCGGTGTTTCTACAGACTGACATCGTCAACTTCCAACGCCAAGGCTGGCGGGCAGAAGAAATTCTGGCCGGGTTGGCGACGGTGCTGCCCAGGAATGTCTTTCTGCATGTCGCCAAGGTGCCGAGCCTCGCCGCCCTGGGCACGCGGTTTATTCTGCAGGGCGGCACGCAGAACAATCTCGCCGCCGTGAAGGCGGAGGTGGACTTTCTGCGCGCCAGCTTCCGCTCCACCGGGAAAGAGCCGGAGATTGTTGTCCATCCCCATTGCGGCGAATCGGGAGCGATCGGCGCTGCCATCGAAACCATTCGCTTGTGGCGCAAAGGCCACTCAACCACCTTCATCGGCATGGACGCCGTCCGCAACATCAGCTACCGCACAACGCACAACGAAGAGACGCGCTGCCACTTTTGCAAGAATGCCTGCCAGCGGACTTTCCTCGATGTCCGGACTGGACTGGAGGATGGCTGGGTACAACCGTCTTTCCGCACCAAGGTAACGCTGCAGCCGGGGGAACAGCGCATCATTGTGGCCAACTGCGAGAAGGGCGCGGTGGAAGACGTTGCGGCCATGCGAGGCATTCAAGCCCACCTCGATGACACCAGGGCTGCCAATCCAAACCTGGTGGAAATGGCGGCGCGCGAAGTGTGGCGCTCGCGCCAGCCAGAGCGGGTCGCCGATCCAATTCCCGCCCGTGCCTGGACGGCCGCCGGCCGCAGCCGCATTTCGCTCATGAAAAAGCGCGCGCAGTTGCGCATCGGCATTCCTCGCGTCCTGAACATGTATGCCTACGCGCCGCTGTTCAGTTCCTATCTTGAAAGCCTGGGTGTGCCGGCGGAGAACATTGTCTATTCGGATTTCACCACCGCGGAGATGTATCGGGCGGGATCGAGCCGTGGTTCGATCGATCCATGTTATCCCTCGAAGATCGCCATCGCGCATGTCCACAACCTTCTATTCAAACAGCACCTGCGCGAACCGCTGCACGCGATCTTCTATCCAATGTTCGACGTGCTAGCCTCGCCGCTGGTTAATGTTCGGGCAACCAATGCCTGTCCGACGGCCTCCATAACACCGGAAACCGTTGAAGCAGCTTATACGAAAGAAACGGACCTCTTTGCCGAACGCGGCATTCAATACGTGCATCCGTTGGTAAACCTGGCGGAGCGAAAGTTCTTTGCCCGCCAGATGTTCCAGGCGTGGGCGCCCATTCTTGGCCTTTCGGAAGAGGAGAATGAACGCGCCATCGAGACCGGCTACCGGGAGTTAGGGAGGTTTGAATCCAGCATTCGCCGCCGTGCCCGCGAAGTTCTCGACCAACTCGAATCGCAACATAAGTTAGGCATCGTCATGCTGGGACGGCCATACCACCACGATCCCGGCATCAACCAAGAAATCATGGAGGAGTTCCAAAAGCTGGGCTACTCGATCTTTTCGCAGAACACCTTGCCGCTGGACGAAGATTTGCTCGAGCGACTGTTCGGCGAGGAAGTACGTGCGGGTGTGATCAGCCACCCGCTTGATATCTCCGATGTATGGAAGACCGCCTTCTCCGCCAGTTCCAACCACAAGCTCTGGGCCGCCAAGTTCACGGCACGGCATCCCAGCCTGGTGGCGGTGGAATTCTCCAGCTTTAAATGCGGCCACGACGCACCTATCTATAGCGTTATTGAACAGATCGTCGAGCGCTCGGGCACGCCTTTTTTCTCCTTCAAGGACATGGACGAGAACCGGCCTGCCAATTCCATCAAGCTGCGCATTGAAACTATTGATTACTTCCTGAAGCGTTACCGGGAGGACCTGTTGCGCCGAAAGGAAAAAGAAGCTGAAATCGAACTGCAATTGGCGGAGTTTGAACGCGGGCTGCGAGAGCAGGCTTTCGAGCCCGCCTAACTCTCGCGTTCCGCATGGAGAAACCGCGCGGCCCGATCGCGTGCGGCCATGACCCCGCTAAGACTCATTTCCAGCTTGGTCCGCAGATCGTTAAAGACGCCTCTGATGGCGGCGGAAACTGTGAATCGTCCGTCGTATCCAAGCAGCAGCGCAGCACAGGTTTGTCCCACCGAACCAGCGGCGCGACCCGACACAATGGTGCTCAGATTGAAGAAAAGGGACAATACGAAAGCAGTCACCGTCCCTTGACGGTCGCCTTTCTCCAACTCCAACGCATCCAGGGTCAACGAGCGCGCCGCAAGCAGCCAGCACAGGGCGTCTGCCATGGGGAAGGTTACGCCTTGATGGGCATCGCAAAAGAGCCGCACCCCGCGCGAATCCGTTTGCTGCCTAAGTTGGAGCAAGGTCCAATGCCATAGCTGCATCGCTGCCGTTAGGCTTCGAATTCCCGTGTGCGGCAGGCTATGGGCAAGCTGATTCATCTCTTCAGTCCACGCTTGAAACTCCTTGAGAAATTCGCCGTCGATCATGGCCGCGGAGACCAGACGGCGCTGAAGCGCTTCAGGTCCCAGGTAGAGCGCCTCGATCTGCGCGTCCACAAGCTTGTCGCGTGGGCTGCCTGGGCCGCCGTCCATCGGCCCGCAGTCCCCAAGCGCTGCCGCGCGCTGGAGCATAACCGTAGCGCTGCTCGTACTAAAAAGCTTCGCTGCTGGACATAGGACAGCAGCTTCCCTCATAAGTTCGCCCGGTGGATTTGCCCGTCTGTCGAGTTCGTCGGAAAGGCGCGCCGCGGAAAAGCCCAAAGACGCCGCAGCCTCGCCTGTGGCCCATAAGTCCACCATCCGTTCCCAAAACTCCGGTTTGCCGGTTGTGCGGTAGAGTGGATTCAGCATGGGTTCCACTGTGGAAAGTAACTTGGAGGCCGTCATAAGGCTCATGATGGAGCGAGTCCGGCGAAATGCGGGCTCCAGTAGCCGGCGATGGTCAAGGTTAGGAACTACAACTCCATCGACAACTGTGTAACCGCCAACGATGCGGGAGGCAGGCACGCTCAATCCAAAGACTGGGTTGGTTGTCGACGCTAACTGATGTCCCAGCTTCCGCACTCGTGAACCCCGGTCAAACTCGCCCGCGTCCCCCGGTTCAAGAATCACCAGACAACTGCCTCGCGCGCGGTCGCCGCATCCTTGCACGGCCGCCACGACAAAATCCGCGAAGTCCATATGGCTGATGAAGCGCCCGCGCTTGTGAATCTCCAACACGGGCTCGCTACCGGTGACCCAGCCGGCAACATGAAACCTGCCGCTGAGAAACATCGCGTCTGTGCCTGCTCCGGGGATCGGCTCAGTCAGGCACAGGGCGGCGTGAAGTCGATCAACATTGCCCAAGTACCGATCGCGCTGCTGCTTTGTGCCAAAGTCGCGGATGGGCATTTGAGCCAGGCTTCCGGAGAGGCTCAACGTCGCTGCTCCGCCATCCACCCAGGCTAACTCAAAGGCCGCCAACGCCAAAGGCATGGCAACGCCCTGGCTCGCGGAAGAAAGAATAGAAGTCAGGCCATTTGCATCCAGGGATGCTAGGATGCATGCCTTCTCCGAAGTCCATTCACAACTGGACCGCGCGCCCGCTGCTAACTGAGGAGTCATGACCTCGCGCGCCACGCGCCGCGCCGAATGGATGACTGCAAGCAGATCGGGGCGATCCGCGACCCGCCACAGGCGCCAATGGACATCGTCCCACCAGGAAGCGGCCATCGTCTGCCTTACTGCGAATCCGTGGGAAGAGTGCACTCCGCAAGGTAAGCCCGCGGATCCATCAACTGCTGAGCGCGGATGAGGATTCTTGCCATGTGGCCGATGTGGCGCAGATCGACATTGCGCAGCCACTGCCACCACTTCTTTCGGCCGCTTGCATTGAGCACGGTGCGCCGCCAGGTCTCGCAGTAGAGTTCAAAAAAACGCTCCACCGGCAGACGAGGTTTCCACAGCAGGTGATGCAGATCGTACTGGTTCCAGTCCAGCACTTCCAGTTGCGCCTTGCTCTGCTCGAAGTAGCGGGTGCCAGGCAGCGGCGTGAGAATGGTAAAGCCAGACCGGTAGAGTTTGTGAGTTTCAACAAACTCCCATAACTCGGCAAAGTCTTCCTCGGAGAAATCCGGATCCACGATGAAGTTTCCGGTTACGCCAAAACCGTGCTCCCGCGCTACCCGGATGGCATCCAGGGTCTTCGATACGTCCGTGCCCTTGTGCAGAGAGTCAAGTCCTTTTCGCGTCGGCGATTCAAAGCCGAAGAAAATGTCGAAGTTCCGCGCCAATGGCCGCCACAGGCGCAGTAGATCGGCGCTCTCGCTGACCAAGTCCACGCGCGACTGCACCAGAATCCAGTTCTTGCGCTCACCCGAAGCCAGCAACTCGCGGCCCAGTTCCTCACTGCGAGTTGGATTCGCCCAGAACAAATCATCGATGATGAAAACATTCTTGCCGGTCTGTTCGAAATCCGCGCGTACGTTCCGCGCTGCATGGTGGCGGCAGGATCCCTTGTAAAACTGCCAGACCGAACAAAACTTGCAGTGGTGCCGGCATCCGCGTGTCGTCTCCAGCGTCCAGACCGGCATGTAATTCAGACAAACGTAATGCTTGCGGTACGCCTCTACCGCGGTGCGGTCCGGGCAACGGACCTGGTCCAGGTCCAGCCACTTCTGCGTCTTTCCTGTAGCGGCAAACCGCCCGTCGCCCGTGGGCAAGAGCAGAGATGGCACGTCCTCGAGCGGGCGGCGATGTGCCCGCGCGTCGCACAGGGCGGACATCGTGCTCTCGCCCTCGCCGGTGCAAATTGCGTCGATCCCTCGGCTCTGCTCCAACGCTGTTGGGTAGGAAGCCGCGGCATGTCCCCCTACGGCGACGAAGATTGCCGGATCCATGCGCTTGATTTCTCCAGCAAGTTGCAGCGTCGCGGCCGCGTCCAGGATGTGAACGCATGAAATGCCCACCATCTCCGGCTGGAAAGACTTGATGAGATGCGCCATGGTCCTGCGCTCGAAGGACATATCCACGATGCGGACCTGATGCCCGTTTGCGCCGAGCTCCGCCGAGATGTATTCAAGCCCCAGCGGCTCAGTCCGGAAAAATGGTGCGAGACCGAAGCGAGTTGCAGAGGAGCGCGGTTTGACGAGCAGAACTCTCAAATCGGAATCACCCCATGCGTTTCTGGAGAATCCAATTCAATTCTAGGTTGTGCTCGGACTCCTCGTAAAGCTTTTTCGCAAGAAAAGGCTTCTATTCCATGCGGGAGTAGCCGGGATCTGGTTTCTTGCGTCACAGAATTCGGGTGCTAGAATGTCGCTACGGCGCCCGTGGGGCTTTTTGCCGGCCTGGGATAATCGATATGGCGAAATCCGCGATCTTCTGCTTGTTGTTTATTGCGACCAACGCCGCATTGGTCCTGCTGTTTCCCTTTACCCTCTCCCGGTTTCTTCTCGCGGGCTTTATTTTCGCCGCCGGCGCGGCGGTCATGCTCTATCTGCTGTTTCATCCGCGCAGCCAATGGCTGGTCGCCAACCGCTCGCGGGTGGAGAACGCGGATTGCGTGGCCCTGACCTTCGACGACGGTCCCAGCCCCGTCGACACGCCCAGGTTGCTTGATTTGCTGCGCGAGAAGAATGTGAAGGCGACGTTTTTTGTGGTTGGAAAGCGCGCGGACCAGTATCCGGAGATCGTGCGTCGCGCCTGGAACGAAGGGCATCTGATAGCAAACCACACCTGGTCGCACCAACCTTTGTTTTGTTTTCTCACGCCCAGGCGTTTGCGGGCTGAGATCGAGCTTGGCGCGGAGAGTATTCGCCGCATTTGCGGTTCCCGGCCTCGCTGTTTCCGTTCACCGGTAGGCTTGCGCCATCCCCTCCTGGGGCCCTATCTCAAGCAGGCGGGACTCGAGTATATCTCCTGGAGCATTCGCACGTATGATACGTTGATCCAAAACTCCAGCATTCTTTCCCGCCGTATCTTGGACAGAGTGACTGGCGGAGACATCATTCTGCTGCACGATCGTTTGCCTGCCGGAGCACATGCGATGCTTGAGGTCTTGCCTGGAATCATTGATGAGCTGAGGGGGCGTGGATTAAAATTCGTTCTGGCCGGTTCCCGTGAGGATGCCGGCTGCGCTACACTCGAATCCAGGCCATGCGAACCTGCGCACTCATTCCGGCGTTCAATGAAGCTCCCTACATCGCCGAGGTGATTGCGGGGGCCAGACAACATGTTGATAAGGTCGTCGTGATCGACGATGGCTCCGCCGACGGCACGGCGGAGGTCGCCCGGGCCGCCGGAGCGATTTGCCTGGCATCGCAAACCAATTGCGGCAAGGGTTCGGCTTTGCGCATCGGCCTCTCCTACGCGTGCGCCGAAAACTTCACTCACGCGATTACTATGGATGGCGACGGTCAGCATCTGCCGGAAGATATTCCTGTCATGCTTCGCGTTGCCCAAGAGACGGGAGCGGATCTTGTTATCGGGGCGCGCTCCTTTGAGCGCGCTCGCATGCCTCGCGCACGCTATTATTCCAACACGGTTGGCAGCCGTCTGACCTCGGCCCTCGTCGGCCGCGAAATCAGGGACAGCCAGTGCGGCTTCCGGTTATTCCGGCTGGAGAAACTTTGCGCAACCGCGCTACGCAGCCGACGCTACGAATTCGAAATGGAAGTCCTCATCAAGATGGCCCGGTCGGGTTGCACCATCGCACATGCTCCCATCCGCATGGTCTACGATTCCAATGGCCAGGCGCGCTCCAAGATGAAACCCGTGCGCGACACAGTGCGTATCTGCCTGTGGTCGATGGCATTTCGCTTCATGGGAGCGTGACATGACCCTGCGCTTCAAGCCATGCTGGCTCGTCGTGTTCTTGCTTTTCCCAGGAGTGCTGGCTGCCCAGACCGATGATCTGTTGACGCGCATTTGGGATGGCGTTCAGCAAGCTCAGAAGAAGTTCACGACAGGCTGCGGGACAGTCACCGAGACACGCACCTCTCGCCTGATGGTGAAGCCCATGGTGCTCCACGGCAGATTTTGCGCCGAGGGCAACGCTCGATTCATGCTCGAATACT
>JBEKZR010000150.1:0-7997 GCA_049509715.1 Occallatibacter sp.
GCTGAAGGGACGCAAATTTTCGCGCGTGGTGGCGATTGCACCGTCGCATTACGAATCCTTCGACTTCACTTCAGTCTATGAGGGCGATGCCTACGCCACGCCGCTGGGAAACGTGCAGGTGGACAAGGCCTTTGCGCGGCAGCTGGCGAAGGTGAGCCCTACCATGCAGCTTTCCAGCCAGGGACACGTTGCCACGCCGGCAGGCGCGGAGCACGCGGTCGAGGTGGAGTTGCCGTGGCTGCAGAAGGTGCTGGGCAATTTTGAAGTGGTGCCCATCGTCATGGGAGACCAGAGCTACGAGAGCAGCCGCGCGCTGGGAGTGGCCCTGGAAAAGCTGATCAAGAGCGACAGCAAGGGCAGCGAAACGCTGGTTCTGGCCAGCTCCGATTTGTCCCACTACCACCCTTACGACGAGGCCGTAACGATCGACCATAAGACGCTGAGCGCCCTTGAGGCGTGGGACTACCTGAGCATGTCGCGGAACTTTCAGACGCGGGTATGGGAAGCCTGCGGCGGCGCGCCCATCGTGGCCGCAATGATCTACGCAGAGCGCATGGGAGCGAACCAGGCGCGGGTGCTCAGGTACGCAAATTCAGGCGACATCACAGGCGATCGCTCGCGTGTGGTCGGATACAGCGCGGATGTTTTTGTCAAGGCACCGAGCGGCGCGGCGGCTGATACTCCGTTCTCGCTGAGCGAGCAGGAAAAGAGCGAGCTGCTCAAGCTGGCGCGCAAGTCGGTGGAGTATATGGTGAAGGAAAAGAACCCGTATGAGCCGCTGGCGAGCGCGAGCGCAGCGCTGAACCAGGAGCGCGGCGCGTTTGTGACTCTGAAGGAGTCGGGCGCGCTGCGGGGGTGCATCGGCTACACCTCGGCGGTTAAACCCCTCTACATGACCGTGCGGGACACGGCCACGCTGGCCGCCCTGCGCGACCCCCGGTTCCGGCCGGTGGACGCATCGGAGTTGCCGCAGCTGGACTACGAAATCTCAGTGCTTTCGCCCCTGCGCCGCGTGACGGACATTCAGCAGATCAAGGTTGGCGAGCACGGCTTGCTGATGAAGAACGGCGACTACGAGGGCCTGCTGCTGCCGCAGGTGCCGGTGGAAGAGAAATGGGACCGGCAGACGTTCCTGGAGCAGACCTGCGCCAAGGCGGGCATGGGCTCAGGCTGCTGGAAGGATGAGGATACAGATATCTTCATGTTTACAGCGGTGGTATTCGGCGAGAAGAAGCCGTAGGAGCTTCCTGTGATGGTGCAGTTTCCGGGTTGGCGGCCATCCACCCGGAACGAGGATCTCGAACAAGAGATCCCAAGAGTCGAGGATTCCTTGACAGACCCAATTTCTGATAAGCCTGCTGTTTGAACGCAGGGGCTCATTCGCCACAGGCCCCTGCTGGGTTATTCGTCGCGCAACGCCTGCATGGGGTCAATGGAAGCGGCGCGGCGGGCGGGGATGTAACTGGCCAAAGCAGCCACGCCCGTCAGCAGCAGCGAGACGCCGCCAAAGGTGAGCAGGTCAGTGGCCTTGACGCCATAGAGCACACTGGAGAGCAGGCGCGTCACCGCAAAGGCGGCCGCCAATCCCAGGCCGAGACCGATGAGCACCAGCCGCAAGCCCTGTTCGATAAGAATGCGGAGCACTGTGACGCGCGTGGCGCCGAGCGCGATGCGAATGCCAATCTCATGGGTGCGCTGCTTCACTGAGTGAGAAATCAATCCATAGAGGCCGAGGGTGGCGAGAAAGAGAGCAATCATGCCTTGTGTGCCCGCGATGATGGTGCCCATACGCATCGGAGCCATGCCCATTGGACTGCTGACGATCTGCTGGTCGAGGGTGCGAATGTTGTAGACCGGCAGATCGGGGTTGAGTTGGGCGACGGCTTGCTTGACGGAGGCGGTGATTTGCGCCGGGTCCATTCCGGTGCGCACAACGATGGTGACGTTGGTTTGGAAGTGCTGCGCCAGCGGGTAAAAGATCAGCGGCCGATTCGTATCGGTCATCGCATAGTAGCGCATCTCGCCGACCGCGCCGACGACCTGCATCACGTCTCCCTGCAGCGAGAGGCGTTTACCGACAGCATCGCCGTTGGGCCACAACTGCTGGGCAAGCGTTTGATTGATAATGACCACGCGCGGCGCGGCCTCATCGTCGTGCGCGGTAAAATCGCGGCCCGCAACGACCCGCGTGCCCAGGGTTTGAAGAAAGGCATGATCGACTGACATGCAAGGAACTTGCAGAAACTTCTGGATATCGGTTGGGGTTTGACCATCGGGCCAGACGCCGGCGCGCCAACCGCCTCCAACATCAAAGGGCAGATGCGTGGCGAGGCTGGCGCTGCTCACGCCGGGCAGGGCGCGGAGCTTGTCGAGCAACTGCGTTTGAAATTGCCGGCTGCGCTCATCGCTGTAGCGTTGCAGCGAAGTATCGACCGTGGCGAGAAAGATATGATCGGGACGAAAGCCGAGATTGATCTGCGCGAGTTTTTGCACGCTGCGCGCGGCCAGCCCGGCGCAGATCAGAACGACGCATGAGAATGCCACCTGTGCAATCACCAGCAGGCTGCGCAAGCGATGGCGATTGGAGGCGATAGTCGGAGCGTTTTTCAGCAACGGCAAAATCTCCAGCCGGGTCGCCTTGAGTGCGGGCAGCAGTCCCGTGAGGATGCCCGTGGCCAAGGAGGCAACAAAGGTGAAGACAAACAAGCGCCAATCCGTTCCGGTGTTGGCCGGGGGCGCAAAGTCGCCGGGAACGATCATCTTGCCGAGCAGGGGAGTGACGGTGATGGCGGTTATCGCGCCGATCGCGCCGGCGGCGAGAGCCAGCAATGTGCTCTCGGCGAGCAACTGGCGCAGCAGACGCCAGCGCGAGGCGCCCAGTGCGCCGCGAATCGCCACTTCCCGCTCGCGATCGGCGGCGCGCGCGTAGAGCAGATTGGCCACATTGGCCACAGTGATCGCCAGCACCAGCAGCGCCAGGATCATCAGCGCGGAAGCAACCGGCAGCGTAAAGTTGGCCGCAAGGGGCGTGGGCCGGCTCATCGATTCACGGATCACAGCGGCCGAGGCGCCCTGCGGGTGATACGGGCCGTAATCCTTCATCAGCCGCGTCATCACAAGAGCAGCCGCTGCGCGGGCTTGCGCAAGGCTTGCGGCGGGCTGCATACGCCCCATCATGAAGATCGATGTGTAGCCGCGATTGGTGAAGACTTCGTTGCCTCCGGGATTCATCAGCGGCAGCATCGAAATCGGCACAAATCCGTTCAGCGCCGTGCCCCAGGACGCACCGACAAACTTGGGCTGCGTCACGCCCACCACGGTAAAGGGCAGGCCGTTGATCTTCACCAGTTGGCCGATGATATGCGGGTCAGCGGCGAAGCGGTTCTTCCATGTGTCGTAAGTGAGAACGATGATGGCATCCGCGCCCGCTGTGCGGCCCTCATTGGGCAGGAAGAGCCGCCCCATCATCGGCTGCGCGCCCAGCACCGTAAAGTAGTTACCGCTGACCACGTGCACATAGGCTCTTTCGGCGGCCTCGCCATGGCGGCTCATCTGGACTGCCGATTCCAGGTAGGCCATGATTCCAGAAAAAGCCTGCGCCATCTCTGGAAAATCATGGCTGCCTCCCTCGACAGAGCGCTGAAAATCCAGAAAATCCGGATAGGAAAATGGAAGCATTATCGGCATCTGAGAGGTCTTCTGCACGATCACCACCAGCCGTCCCGGATCCGCTGCCGGCAGTGGCCGCAGAAACAGGTCGTTAATCATAAAGAAGATGGTGGCGTTGACGGTGAGTCCCAGCGCCAGCGTGAGCACGGCTACAGCCGTGAAGCCGGGAGTCTTGCTCAATTTACGAAATGCGTAGCGAATGTCGAGCAACAGCGTGTTCATCGTTCTATCTCCTCAACAAAGAATCACTCGGCGCGTAGCGCCTGCATGGGTTCAATGGAAGCGGCACGGCGGGCGGGAATCCAGCAGGCCAGGAGCGCAGCGGAAAGAAGCACGCAGGGAGCAAGAGTGAAGACAACGGGATCCACCGGACTGACCTGGTAAAGCATGCTGCTGAACGCGCGGCCGATACCGAGCGCGAGCAGGAATCCCAACGCCACCCCGCTGAGCGTCATCACCAGGCCCTCGCGCAGGATCATGCGCACCACCTCGCCCGGCTTCGCGCCGAGCGCCATGCGAATGCCGATCTCGCGCGTGCGCCGGGCCACAGAATAAGCCTTGACGCCGTAGACGCCGACGGTGGCGAGAGTCAGGGCGAGACCGCCGAAGATTAAGAGCATCGCGGCTGCAGCGCGAACCAGCCAGAGTTCTGCGTTGCTGTCGAGTTGCTGGTGGAATGATCGAACCGAGATCACCGGCAAGCCGGGCGCGGTGGCGCGGACTTCACGGCGGATGAGATCAAACAACGCGGTGTCGGTTCCCGCAACCCGCGGAGCGGTGCGCGCCAAAAAGAACACGTTGCTCTGGAAGCCTTGCGCAAAGGGCACATAGATGTGGCCGCCGACCTCAGATTGGATGAGCTCCCAGCGTGTTGCGGGCACGATGCCCACGATCTCCAGCGATTGGGAGTCGCCGTCGTGTTTGAAATAATCATTGCTGGTGCCCGGCCCGTCGCCGCGGCCACTATAGTCAGTCGGGCTGCCGGCAGCGGCCCACTGGATGCGCTGGCCCAGAGCATCGCCGTCAGGCCAGAGTTTCTTCGCCAGCACGTCGTCGATGATCGCGACCGGTAAGGAATCGGGACTCTCCGCCTCATTCCTGGTGAAGGCCCGGCCGCGCAGCAGCGGCAGACCCATTGCCGTCCAATAATCGGCGCCAATGCTGTTCCAGCGGACATCGAAGGCCAGGCCATCCGCGGCGGTAGCCGGATGAGAATTAGGCGCAGGCTTCACGCCGACGCGCTGTACAGGGCGGTTGACGTATTGGGAACCGAAGGGCACGATGGCAGAGATACTGGCGGATTGCACCCCCGGCAGCGCGGCAAGGCGGTCGCCCACGGCGCGAAAAAGCTGAAGACTGCGAGTCTGGTCGTAGGCGCCCAAGCTGGCGTCCACCTCGACGAGGATGGTGGGGTCAGCCTGGAAACCGGTTTCGACGCTGCCAGCTTTAAGCGCGCTCCGGACGAACAGTCCGGCGGCGGTGAGCAGGCCGAGCGACAGGGCGATTTGCGCCACGACGAGCGAGTTGCGTGGGAGCCAGCGGTAGCGGCGCGGGGCGGCATCCTCGCCCGCATGTTCCTTCAGATCGGTGAGCAGGTCAGTGCGTGTGAGCTTGATCGCGGGCCACAGCGCAAAGCATAGCGTAGCGATGGCGCAGAATCCGAGAGTGGCCGCAAGCACAACGGGATTGGCGCTGCCGTGGAAGAACATTGCCGCCGGCACCGGCATATGCGCGCCTAGCGAGGCCATCAGCAAATTGGAGGAAATGAGGCCGAGCAGGAAGCCCCCGGTGCCGCCTGCAAGGGAAAGCACGACGCCCTCGGTCAGGATTAGCTGGATGATGCGGGCGCGACTGCAGCCCAGGGAAAGACGGAGGGCCATTTCCTTGCGCCGCGCCAAGCTGCGGGCTAGGAACATATTGGCGAGGTTGAGGCAAGCGACAAGAAGTACTGCGCCAGCCATGCCGAACAGCAACGTGCCGACGAACATCATATCGCCCTTTTCGCGGGAGGGGCCGCTGCTGGTGTTCATGCGGGGCAGGGGACGCGTAGTGAATGTTTGGTCCTTTTGCTCAACCGGGTACGTGCTTTCAAGATTGCTGGCAAGGGTGCTCAAGGCGGCCTCGGCCGTCGCCGCCGTCACGCCGGGCTTAAGGCGGCCGACGAGATAAAGGTTATACGCATCGCGGCGATCCAGACTGCGTTGGTCCGCTGCCTGAGTGTTGTTGATGAGCAGGTCGAAATCGCCCAGCGGGAAGTAGAGTTCGGGTCCGAAGAGCATCATCGTTCCGGTGAAATGCTCTGGCGTGATGCCGACGACGGTGAACGGGCGCTCGTTGACGCGGATCGTTTTGCCCACAAGCTGTGGGTCGCTGCCGGTTTTCTCCCAGTAAAGGTGACTGGCGATGACGACGGGTGCGGCACTGCCGGGTTTCTCCTCCGCGGGAAGAAAGGCGCGGCCCTGCGCCAGTGGCACGCCCAGCGTGCTGAAGTAGTTCGAGCTGATGATGGCGGCAAAGGTACGGCGAGAGCCATCGCCCTCCCCGACTCCCACCATAGTCACGCCATGAGCAAGGACACCGCTGAAAACCTTGTTTTGTTCACAAATGTCCCGGTAGGTCGGGTAGGAAAACATGCGAAAGCTATCTCGGTCTTTCCGGCCCTGTGTGTAGAGTTGGACAACCTGTGCCTCATTGGGATAGGGGCGCGGGCTGAAAACCAGCTCCCGTACCACGGTGAAGATGGCGGTGTTCCCGCCAATGGCGAGAGCCAGCACGACGATTGCAACGGCCGAGAATCCCGGCGACTTGCGCAGCTGGCGCAGCGCGTAGCGAATGTCATGAAGCAGCGTGTTCATCGTTCTATCTCCTCAAATGCGCGCTACTTGGAGCGTGGCCGGCTTAGCGTGGATCGTGGGTGACCATGCAGATAGGCGTGCGAGATTCATCGATCAGAGAGTAAGCACTTGCCGTGCCAAATCACTAACAAACCATTCCATTGAAAACAAATCACTTACATTGAGCGCAAGGTTGAATTCTTGCGCTGAAGTGACCGTTTGCGGCTCGGATTGTGCGATTTCGGACGGTTGGACTGACCAGGTAGTCTATCCCGGACCTGGATTGCGGACGAATCACCGGCAAACCGGAAACTGCACCACAACCGAGCTTCCGCTATCTCCTCATAGGCTTCGCTTCCAGGCCAGCGCGTGCGGCCAGCAGGGCCGGGGCGAGGTTGATGGCCGCGCAGAGAGCCGCGGTTCTCCAGAATCCGAAGACCGGGATAAAGTAGGCGGCCAGCAAGAGAGCGCCCGCGCATCCGCCCAGCAGATCGACGGCGTAGAGAGTGCCCGTTCTTGTCCGGCCGCTGTCGCCGTGAAGGTATATCCGGGCGGCGATGGGGAATTGATAGCCTCCTAACATTCCCGAGAGCGCGGCCAAAGCGGGGAATGCAAGCTGCGCCGCCAAACCCGTTGCCACCACGCCGGAGAGCTTGGCCAGCAGGCTGACCGCGAATATGAGCGCAGGGGCGGAGAGGGCGAGCAGGAACTGGCTGACTGCAAGGGCGCGGCAGGGCGGAGAATCGCTGAAACGAATGCGGCGCAGCGCGAGCCAACTTCCCAGGGCAATGCCGGCCATGCACATGCCGATGAGGATCGTAAGCTGGTGGTAGACGTAGCCATAGATGGACTGGAAGGCCAGCAGCAGGAGAATTTGCAGAGTGATCTGAGTGAAGCCGGTTGCGGCCGCGCAGAAGGCCGCGGCGGAGCGGGCGCGCCGCTCGCGAGCGGGCAAAAACGCCAGAATCGCCGCCGCAAGCAACAAGACGATCAGGGTTGCGCCGATGACAGCGGAGAAGCGGATGCGCGCCGCCGCGCGGAAGCAGTTGGAATAGCCGGACTTGAACTGCGCGCTCCACAGCACAATGTCGAAGTAATAGGCGATGGGCGCGAAATCGCGATTGACCGGCGTGGAAGCCAGAGGCCGCAGTTGCTCATGAACCTGCTCCATGCGATCGGGCATCATGCGGTAGGGGATGAAGTATTCCCGAACATACTGAGTCTTCAGCTGCCGCTCCCGCAACCTTGAAATCAAAGTCTGGGGATTGTCCGTCAGAACACCGGGTTGGGCGGCGGCGAAGAAGTGGATGGTGTCGCCGGGGATGGCGGCAACGTAGGGGAAGACTTCACTGAGAGTGCGCTGAATGCAGCGCAGGAATTCGGCCAGGTCGGGGCTGATGGTTTCCTCCGACGAGCGCAGCTCGAGGGCGAGCAGTCCGCCGGGCGCGAGATGATCGCGGGCGGAACGAAAAAACTCGGCGGTGTAGAAGCGGT
>JBEKZR010000151.1:0-7995 GCA_049509715.1 Occallatibacter sp.
CCTGTTGCAGGCCACGCGCAAGCAGACCGCCGGCCTGGAGCTGCAGAAACAAGCCGCGGTCGCCAAGCTGGACGACCTGATCGCGGGGCTCAGCTTCGACTGGGACGTGAAGGCGAAGTGAAAAAGTAGGGACTAGGTCCCTCAGTCCCTCAGTCCCCGTTTACCCTCCCATCGCGCAGAGAATGGTGCGCGCTGTCGTGTCCTCGTCCTCGCTGGAGGAGATCATCAGGTCGTAGAGGTGGGGATTGCACCAGTTCTTGCCGAAATACTGTTGCAGGTACTTGGCGCGCTCTTCATCGACGGTGCGGATGCGTTGCTCCACGTTAGCGCCCTGCTCCAGGCGTTTGCGCAGGCGCAATATCCGCTCTTTGTACGGAGCGTACACGAAGACGTGGTACACGTCGGGTTTGTGCTGCAGGACACACTGTGAGCCCCGGCCCACGATCACGCAGTTGCCCTCGGCAT
This sequence comes from Occallatibacter sp., assembly GCA_049509715.1. GTDB lineage: Bacteria > Acidobacteriota > Terriglobia > Terriglobales > Acidobacteriaceae > Telmatobacter. The sequence goes on from JBEKZR010000151.1 coordinate 466, forward strand.
GGGCCTCTTCGATGATCTTCCGCGAGATCTTCACCATCTCCTCGGCATCGAAGACGGAGTTCTCGCCCAGTTCCAGGCCGGCGGCCAGGGCGGCCGAGCGCATAGCCTGCTGGTTGATGCGCCGCAGCCAGGAATCCACGTGCTCATCGTACTGGCGCACCACCTTGGAATCCACGTGCGCCGCATAGGCGATGGCGTCGATGATGTCGCGGTCCAGCAACTTCCAGCCCAGCCACCCGGCAACGGTTTGCGCGATTCGTCCTCCGCCGCTGCCGAACTCCCTGTTGACTGTCAATACCCGGTATTTCATGCTTGCCCCCGCACAGCGAATTCTTGCTTACTAACATTCGCAGGGCCGTGTGATCCAGCTTTGCGCTTGCGGTTGATAATTATAGCGCACGCGGATTGGGGGCAGTGAGTCCTGATTCATCCTGCAAAAGGAACTACCCGCGCGGAGGCCGCGAGGGTTGGAGCGAGTGCAGGACGGCAAGGCCAGGGAAATTCGAGGACCACTCCCACCTGAGCGGCTCGACAAGGATCTGCCGTACACTATATGGGTGCAACCACGCGGCGGCGCACTCCGTGTGCAGGCCGCTCGATCCACGGGAGGTTAGGCGGCATGAAAAAGATCGGCATCCTGTTCGGCACGGAGAACAGCTTCCCCGGCGCACTGGTGGAGCACATCAATGCCCGGAATCTTGACGGCATACGCGCCGAGTTTGTTGAAACCGGCGCTGTGTATCTGGACAAGACCCCTCGCTACGCGGTGATCGTGGACCGCATCTCCCACGACATTCCCTTCTATCGCGCCTATCTCAAGCACGCGGCAATCAACGGAACGGCGATTATCAACAATCCCTTCTGGTGGTCGGCGGACGACAAGTTCTTCAATTGCGCGCTGGCCGCGAAGCTGGGCGTGGCCGTGCCTGCGACCGTGATCCTGCCGCACAAGCTGCACCCGCAGGGGACTACGGACAGGTCGATGCGCAACCTGGAATTTCCGCTGGATTGGGACGCGATGTTTGCCTATGTGGGTGAGCACGGCTTCCTGAAGCCCGTGGACGGCGGCGGCTGGCGCGACGTGCACCATGTGCGCAATCGCGAGGAGTTCTTTCGTGCCTACGACCAGTCCCGCGATCTTTGCATGATGTACCAGAAGGCCGTGGATTTCACCGAGTATTTCCGCTGCTACGTGGTGGGGCAGAAGAAGGTCCGCATCATGCCCTACGACCCGCGCAGGCCGCATGCGGAGCGGTATATTCAGAAGCGGCGGCGCTACAAGAAGTTGCTGCTCAAGCGTATCGAGCAGGACGCCCTCAAGCTCTGCCGCGCCCTGGGTTACGACCTGAACACGGTGGAGTTTGCGGTTGAGAATGGCGTTCCCTACGCCATCGACTTCATGAACCCGGCGCCGGACGCCGATCTGCACTCCGTGGGGCAGGCTAACTTCGACTGGATCGTGAGAGAAGTGGCGGATCTGGCTATTGCCAAGGCCAGGAAGGCGCCGCATGTGCCGGAGTTGCGGTGGGCGGCGTTTCTTGAGGCTGAGGCCGCTGCCGCCAGGTCGGCGAAGAAGAAAGCCGCCGGGAAGAAAAGAGCCAAAGCGGCCGGGGTCAAGGCGAAGACGGTCACCGAGACAGCAGAAGCCGTCGCCGAAGCGCAACCGGTCGAGATAGCAGAGGCCGTGGTGCAGGCGGAAGCCTTCGAGCAGGCAGGGGCCGTAGAGGCTCAAGAAACTATCGAGACCACGAAAGCCATTGAGCAACCAGAAGCCGTCGAGGAAGCGCAGCCCGTCGAGACAGCAGAGGCGATTGTGCAGGGGGAAGCCTTCGAGCAAGCAGTGGCCGTAGAGGCTCAAGAAACTATCGAGACAGCGAAAGCCATTGAGCCGGCAGAGACCGTAGAGGAAGCGCAACTCGTCGAGACAGCAGAGGGTGGAGCATTTCTCCCCATAGCGTATAGCAGTGGAGACGACGCTCCGCGCGCCTGAAGATGGTGCACCCTATTGGGATGATTTGCGGCAGAAGCTGTTTCGCAACCCTCTAAAGTTCGTGGTGGCGGAAGATGTCGTCCTCGTCGCGGCTGGGGCACTCCGAGCATTCCAGGCAGCAGACAAGGAGCACTGTCACGCCCACCGTAACCAGGACGGCGAGGACGTTTACGTTCGTCGTAAACCACTGAACCAGGCTATTCATGCTCGGCGACCATATCCAGCAACAATTCAAAACTCAGCCGTGAATTGAAGATCCCTGCAAAGTCTCTCGAACTTCGCTTTGACACAATTCCTGCGCAGCAAGTCTATCATCGCTAATTTTTTCTAGTTTACCACTTGCGTGGTAGAGAATAAAAGGCGAAAATAGTCTCAATATGGCAACCCGTCCCAATCCGGTGCCGGCCCCCATTGCGGAGGAGTGGCCGGAACAGCTCGGGACCCTGGAGCCAGAGGCCGTGCGCCCGCCGCGGGAGCCGGAGCCCGGGTCTCTTCAGGCTTCAGGGCAGGACCCGGCGCAGGGTACGGCGCTGAACTGGCTGTTCGTCGACCTCAACTCCTACTTTGCCTCCGTGGAACAGCAGGTCCGTCCCGAGTTGCGCGGCCGCCCGGTGGGCATTGTGCCCATGATGGCCGACACAACCTGTTGCATTGCCGCCAGTTACGAGGCCAAGGCTCACGGCGTAAAGACTGGAACCATGGTCGCCGACGCCAAGCGGATGTGCCCCGGCCTGGTGCTGGTGGAGGCGCGCCACGAACTCTATGTCGATTTTCATCACCGCATTGTCGAAGCCGTGGAAAGCTGCCTGCCGGTGACTGCCGTGCTCTCCATCGACGAGATGGCCTGCCAGCTGATGGGCCGGGAACGTCCCCTGCTGGCCGCCATGGAACTGGGCCGCCGGGTGAAGGCGCGCATCCTGGAGCGCGTGGGCTCCATGCTGCGCAGCTCGGTGGGCCTGGCCACCAACCGTTATCTGGCCAAGGTCGCCAGCGACATGGAAAAGCCCGACGGCCTGGTGGCGCTCCCGTTGGACATCCTGCCCGAAGCCTTGCGCCAGCTCACCTTGCGCGATCTGCCCGGCATCGGCGCCCGCACGGAGAAGCGCTTGAACAAACTCGGCATCCGCACCATGGACGACCTTCTGGCGCTCGACTGCGAGCAGGCTGGCCAGCTTTGGGGCTCGGTGTGGGGCGAGCGGCTGTGGCACTGGCTTCGGGGCGAAGACTTCGACATGTCGGAAACCGAGCATCTGAAGTCCCTGAGTCACCAGCACGTGCTCGCGCCCGATATGCGCACCCCGGAGCGGGCCTGGGCTGTCGCTCACAAGCTGCTCCACAAGGCCGCCATGCGCCTGCGCTCTGGCGGTTTGTGGGCCGGCAGTATCGGGCTGGCCATCGGCTTTGCGGTTCCGCGCGGGGAGAAAAAGCCAGTGAGCAGTTACGGCGTTCCTACGCGCGGATGGAAAGCCGAACTGCGCCTTTGCGAGTGCCAGGACAATCAGACACTCATCGCGGCGCTACGTCGTCTATGGGAATCCCGCCCGTCCGGCCAGGACTTCGAGCACCCCTACTTCATCGGCGTGCATTTGAATGGCCTGGTGCCCGACCGGCTGCACTCGCTGAACCTGTTTGACGGACAGGAGAGCGCGGAGAGCCGGACGCGCCTGCTGGCGGCCATGGACGCGCTCAACAACAAGTACGGCCTAAGCACGCTGGCCCCGGCCACCATGCTCACCGCCTTCAAGGCCGCGCCCACCCGCATCGCCTTCCACACCATTCCGGATTTGTTCTGAGCGCCCATGGGCCTGGAGACGCTTTGGCCGGTTTCGTGGTTCAAGTGCATGAGGAATAGAATGATTGGCGAGCCATGCCGGGCGTGTTCGTTCACCACCAGCAACACTGCAATTTCCCCTCAGCGGTGCTTGAGGATGAGTGGAGCCTTATTGAAACCCCGCGGGGACAGGCAGCGCTCAGAGAGGGGAAAAAGATGTTTCGCAAAAGGGTTTTGTTCGCGGCGGCGCTTTGCGTCGTACTAGGCTTCCCCGCGCCGCTGGCAGCGGAGATCAAGCAATATGCGTATCAACCGCATTATTTGGCCAGCGTGGAAGATGCTTCTAACCAATTGAAGTTCTTCTCGCCACGCTTTTCTCCAATGGAGATTACCCACAACGGGACTGTATTTGGTTTGACGAGCGGCTACTCGCTCGAGCGCGTCGATGTAAACCGGCTTGGAATCAACCTCTCCTTTACCAAGAGCGGCGTGGATCAGTCGGTCCAGTATTTCTGGTCCTGGTGGGGCGGATATGCCGCGCCAGTCTCTACACCATACAAAGACGACATCGTAACTTCGATCATTTATGCGGACGTTAAGTTTTTCGATATATTGAACATCGTTCATGCCAAAGAGCCGGCACCCTGGTGCGTCTTACCCAACGGCGATCCGGTTAGCAAGGGCTCGATCTGTGTCGGCACCGAAAAGGAAGCACAGGGGTTGATCGATGCCGTGGCAACCCTGGTGGTGGCCAGCGGAGGAAGCCTTGAGCCTTCGCCTGGAATCTGGATGAAGGCGGCGCCGAGTAAGGAATCGCAAAATAATCCTGAACACGCCTGCAAAATTTCTGGAGTTGAAGCAGAGGGCCCTCCTGCGCAAGCTGGCATCCAGGTTGGCGACGTTATCCGGTCCGTCAATGGCCAACCTTGCACGGGGATGAATGACTACGTCGATATCGTGAAGAAAGCCGTTTTGGGAAATGGCGATGTTCATGTCGAGATTCTCCACAGGGGGCAATCCATGGCTCTCGACTTGCACTACCCCAATCCGGAGGTGGGCGCGGCTCAATTGCGGCAGCAGAGCGCTGGATCGGCCAGACACCCAGTGGGGTCAGTCATTTCGGTCCCGGAGGTCAACCAAGCCGCGCTACTGACTCCGGCCACTGCTACGACTGCACCTGCATCCGGCGTTCGGTTCGGGTTTCAGGTACGCGCGGTGACGGATGCAGATGTAATTCCATTCGGTTTGGTAAAGCCCAAGGGGATTGTGGTGGTGGATGTTCTGAAGGATGGGCTGGCCGACAAGATGGGATTCCAGCCCGGCGACGTGATTCTGGAGGTCAACGATTCGGAGATAGGCGATCTCGCGTTCTTCACTCAGTTCATCCACAGCGGCGTGGTTAAGAATTTTAGAGTCTGGCGCAAAGGGCAATCGCTGGATCTGGCCATGCCGCAAGATATGTAGGACAGTTTGAGTTTGCCGGTTCGGCAAGGTCGCAGGTCAGCTTTTCAAGGCCCGCAGAATCAATAGCATTCAGAAAGGTGGATTGAAGATGTTTCGATACGGTGTGATCTTCACGGCAGTAGTTTGTGTTGTTCTCGCGTTGCCTGCGCTGCTGCTGGCCAGGGATTACACGACGTGGGCCCTGTATAACCCACGCTGGTATCAACCGCATTATCTGACCAGCGTGGACGAAGCCTCCAACCGGCTGCAATTCATTTCTCCGCACTTTGCCCCTGTAACAGCCAACGAGGAGCTGACAACCGGCTACTCGCTTCAGCGCGTTGACGTAAACCGGCTTGGAGTCAATCTCTCCTTCACCAAGAGCAGCGTCACACAGGACAGCCAGTATTACTGGTCCTGGTGGGGCGGTTATGTCGCGCCCGTCATTACCTCGCACACCGACGACATAGTTGCATCGATCGTCTACGCGGATGTTGCCTATTTCGAGCTTTACCACAACGGGAGAGGCTCTTACTTTCCCGCGATTTGGTGCATCAATCCCATCAGCCGCGGAGCTTCCCGCGGTAACGCGATCTGCGTTCCCTCAGAGGCAGACGCCCATGGGCTGATCGATACGCTGGCAACCCTGGTGGTGGCCAGCGAACATAGCCTGGACATTTCCCCCGGCATGACCGTGAAACCGGTTCCGGAAAAGGAAACTAGGAATCATCCCGAGCTGGCCGGGATGCAGGTTAAGGATATGGTTTGGGACAGCCCCCCCGATGTGGCCGGCATCAAGAAGGGCGACATCCTCCGCTCCATCAACGGCAAGCCCTGCGCGGAGGAACAAGCCTTCACCGATCTCTTCAATGCAGCCGTGCGGGAAAAGCCGGAGGGCGGCATTGTCCATGTAGAGGTTCTTCACAAAGGCAACTCCAGGACTGTCGATTTGCACTACCTCAACCCGGATGCGGAGATAGCGCTGTTGCGGCAGCAGAGCGCAGGATCGGCCAGGCACCCGGTGGGGTCGGTCGTTTCGGTCCCGGAGGTTAACCAGGCAGCGCCGTCGGCTCCGGAGGTGAGCCAGGCCGCGCCGCCGCCCGCTTTCCGGCTTGGTGTTCGGGTGCGCGCCGTGACGGACTCGGATGTGATTGCCATGGGGCTGCTCAAGCCTAAAGGCGTGGTAGTGACCGGCGTCGAAAAAGGCGGCCTTGCCGAGGAAATGCAGATGCAGATCGGCGATGTCATCGTCGAGGTGAACGGCTCGGAGATCGGCGATGTCGAGTTCTTCACGCAGTTCGTACGCAGCGGCGCGGCCAAGAGCTTCCGCGTCTGGCGCAAAGGGCAAGCGGTGGAGCTTACCGTACCCCAAAGCATGTAGCTCAGCCCCCAGTATCGCAGCACAGCCGAGGCCGGAGCCCACACGCTCCGGCCTGGTTTTATCTGTTGCGCCCGTCTCGACGTCTTTCACCCCGACTGAACTTTTTTTCGCCTCAGTGCGTACTCGCTGCATCCTCGCGCGCCGATCTCCGCGGATAAGAGAATAGAAGCGAAACTCATGGCCCACGACTGGCAGCCGGACTTTGAACAACTCGTGGACGAGCACCAGTCGATGGTCTATTCGCTGGCCTTGCGCATGACCGGCAACCGGGGCTTGTGATTGGCTACACTTGAGTACACATGGCCAGTCTTTCTTCATCGCCGGCGTCGAGTTATCGCGGACGGCTTGCGCCTTCGCCCACCGGTTATCTGCATGTGGGCCACGCTCGCACCTTCTGGACCGCTTATCAACGTGCGAAAGATGTGGGCGGAACGCTGGTCATGCGCATGGAAGACCTGGACCCGGAGCGCAGCCGCCAAACCTATGCCGAGGCCGCGCTCGAAGACCTGCGCTGGCTGGGCATTCGCTGGCAGGAGGGCCCAGACCTGGGAGGGTCCTTTGCGCCCTACGCACAGAGCCAGCGCAAGAACATCTATCTCGCCGCCTGGCGGAAGCTGCTGCGCGGTGGCTTTCTCTTTCCCTGCCGCTGCTCGCGCAAAGACCTTGAAACCGCGCTCGCCGCGCCCCATGAAAGCGTTTCGGCCGGCGCGCAAGGCAATGAAATGACCGAGCCGCTGGACGACGAACCCCTTTATCCCGGGACCTGCCGCCTGCAATGCAATAATGCGCTGCCGCCCAATCTCACAGTGGGTGAAATTGAGGAGCCGGATGGCTTCAACTGGCGCTTCCGCGTTCCCGACGGCGAAGCGGTCGAGTTTGAGGATCGCAATCTCGGGTCACAGCGGTTTGTGGCGGGCGCGGATTTCGGCGACTTTGTGGTCTGGC
>JBEKZR010000152.1:0-7965 GCA_049509715.1 Occallatibacter sp.
AATCACGCTCCCGATGCGGCCCAGCAACCGGCTCAGCAACCGGCCACGGCTCCCTCAACGGAGAGCCAGCCGGCCCCGCAACCGGCCGCGCCGGAGACGCAGCAGCCAGCGCCAGCCCAGGCGCCGGCGGAGCAGGCCCCGGCAGGCGCACCCGCTCCAGCCGCCATGCCTGCGGCATCGGCAGGCTCCGGATCCGCATCCGGGCCAGAGCCCCCCAAAGAGGCCAGCATCACGGAGGAGGAGTTGAAGCAGATGCTGGTGGGCAAGGCGCTTTACCTGCGCGGCGGGTACCTGGACAATACCCTTGCCTTCGGCGAACACGGCACGCTGATCGGCCACTCGCCGCAGGGCTCGTACACGCTCAGCGCCATCCAGATCGACAAAGTGCACCTGACCAAGCACAAGGTGGAGCTGGAAGGGGCGCGCTACGGTTTGCATTTTCTGGGCGCTCTGCCCTATGAGGATCCCACCAATGCCCTGGACCGGGTGAAAATCACGCCTAAGAAGAAGGTGGTCAGAATCACCATCGACCGCGAGATCGTGGTGACACCCAAGAAGAAGAAAGAACCCAAGGCCGACAAGGATAAGAAAGCCAAGCCCGCGACCCCGGCCGCGCCAGGAACTCAGGCTGCGCAGGAAGCCGCGACGGCAAACTCCGCGGGGCCAGCCGCAACGGCAGCCCAGCCGGCGCCACAGGCTGCCCCCGAGGCGAAGGAACTAAGCGAGGCCGACCAGGTCAAGGCGGAGATTGCCGCCGCACCCGAGGCCGAGCGCCCGGCCGACCCCAAGAGCGTAACCACCACCACCTCGCCGGCGCACGCGACAAAACTCCTGAAGGATGCGCTCGATCAGATCTTCGCCCAGGGACTGGACGAACGCATGATCGCCGCCATGCCCGACTTCTGGAAGCTCTACTACCAGGCGGTGGCGGCCAAAACCGATTACCGGCCCAAGGATCCTGCCGTGCAGCGGCTAAGCACGGTGGACAAGAAAGCCGTGCTGGTGTCGAAGTTCGAGCCGGAGTCGAACGAGTACGCACAGGCCAATGCCGTGGCCGGAATGGCCCTCTATCACACCGTCGTCGGAGCCGACGGCAAAGCGGGCGAGATCGCCGTGGCCCGGCCCATCGGTTTCGGGCTGGACGAGAACGCCGTGGAGGCAATTCGCAAGGCCACCTTCGAGCCGGCGGTGCTGGACGGCAAGCCGGTCCCGGTTCTGCTGGACCTGGTAGTGCAGTTTCGCATTTACTCGAAGAGAACCAACGTCCACACCGTGCCGGAGATGGCAGACAAGCCGGCCGAACCGCAATTGCCCGGACCCTACAGCGTGCAACATTAGTAGAAACAAGATCAGAGTCAACGCGCCCCACGGTCCGGGGCCTTCGCCGAAGCTATTCCTCCTGCCGGATGATCTCTTCGAGCTTGGGCTTGTGCTTGACGTCGCGGCCGGTGCGGGGCCCGGTGGAGATCATGCGCGCGGGCCGGGGTTGGCCGACGCGCTCACGGGCGTTGGCCTTGACCGCCTTGGCGGCCGAGAACCGGGCTGGCTTGCGTTTCGTCATAGCAAGGATGAGTATGGAATAAATTCCGCCGGAGTGGAAGATCCGGGGGTCCCCGCGGACGGGTCTTTGTCTGTGGGGTGGAGGGCCGGAGAGCGATGGAAGAGCGAGATTTTTTCAACGAGACGACGGAACAGCGGACGCATACCCTCACCTGCCCCAAGTGCGGGCAGGCGGGCGAGTACAAGGTCACCTGGGTGATGCGGCGGAAACGGGCGCAATTGCCCCGCAACGCCGACGAGCGGGACCGCGCCCGCTTCGCCAAGGCGCAGTCGTACATGGTGCGCCGCGACGACAAGCTGGCCTGCGTCAATGTCCGCTGCCGCAAGCCCTTCGAGATCACGCAACTGCAAACGCTGGCGTTTTTGTCGGAGTGAGCGGGGCGCCTGGCGCGGGCTCTCCCTGTGCCGCGTCCCAGGCTCGCGTCTTTTCGTCTCAATGAACAGATCGCCGTATTCCTTTTCCCAGTTCCGCACACCTTCGGAGGCAGGCGTGCCCAGCCGCATCCTTCGAGGAGGGACCATGCACATCCCAATCCGTTTCGCTCTCCGGCGGCCTGTCGTCCTGCTTGCACTCATCACCCTGGCGTGGGGCGCGCAGCTTGTGGCCTGTCACTCTCCGGGCGCCACGCCCGTTCTGGCCGGGGAGTTGAAGCCCATCCAGTTGCCCCAGCCGCAGATCGCCGCCGGCATGCCCCTGATGCAGGCCCTTGCCAAGCGCCAAACCACGCGCGCCTTCCTGGACCAGCCGCTCCCGCTGCAAACGCTCTCCAACCTGCTGTGGGCGGCCTTTGGCGTCAACCGGCCGCGCGACGTGAAGCCGGGGCTGGGCCGAACCGCGCCCTCGGCCATGAACAGCCAGGACATCGAACTGGACGTGGTTCTCGCCAGCGGAGTCTACGTCTACGAGGCGGAGGCAAACCGCCTGCGCCCGGTTCTGGGCGGAGACATCCGCGCCAGGATCGGCGCGCCGCCCGCAGACCACGCGGCCGCAACTATTGTTTACGTAGCCGCGGCCAAGGACGGCTGGGCCCAGGTCGACACGGGCTTCATCGGCCAGAACGTGTATCTGTTTGCGGCCTCCGAGGGGCTAAACGCGTGGTTCTACTCCTTCCACAGCTCGCAGAAGACAGCAGCCGCGGCCGCGGCTTTGAAACTACCCGAAGGTCGGCAGCCCCTGTACGCGCAATCGGTCGGCTACCCGCCCAAGTAGCGCGATTTTCGGTGGTGGGTCAGTTTTCGGATGGCCGATAATCCAGGAACTACCTCATTCCCGGACCCTGCGGCGAGGCGCCTCACCCAGGATAGAAGATCGCTTTACTCCGGCACGAGCATGAAGATAGACTTGTCCCGCGATGATCACACGCCGCCGTTTTGTCTGGAATGCTTCTGTTGTCTCCGCTGCTTTAGCTGTTGCTCCTGAAACCCACATGGCCCTGGCTCAGGCGGTCACGGGCATGTACCACAACCCGATCATGGGCGGAGACCACCCCGACGGCAGTCCCATCCGCGCCGGGGATGACTTCTATCTCACTCACTCGAGCTTCGACTACGCGCCCGGCCTGCTGATATGGCACTCGCGAGACCTGATCAACTGGCGCCCGGTTGCAGCGGCCCTGCATCGCTACTACGGCACGGTTTGGGCTCCTTACCTGTGCGAGTATGAAGGGCATTTCTACATCTATTTCCCAGCCGCCGGACGAATCCAGGTGGTCCATGCCGATCATCCGACTGGCCCCTGGAGCGAGCCCATCGACCTCGGGATCATTGCGATTGACCCGGCGCACATCGCCGAGAATGGCCGACGCTTTCTTTACCTTGCCGGCGGCCAGATGGCGGAGCTGACCGCGGACGGCCTGGCCGTCAAATCACCGCCACGGACGGTGTTTAAACCCTGGCCGGTACCCGCCGCCACGCGGATGGAATGCACCTGCCTGGAAGGTCCGAAGCTGCTCCAGCACAACGGCTACTACTACCTGAACGTAGCCGAAGGCGGCACAGCGGGGCCGGCGACCAGCCACTCCGTGATCAGCGCTCGCAGCCGGCACGCGGAAGGCCCCTGGGAGCTTTCACCGTACAACCCGGTGGTGCATACCGCGTCCCGCGAAGATCGCTGGTTGAGCCTTGGCCACGGCCGCCTCGTCGACACTCCTGGCGGCAAGTGGTACATGACTGTGCATGCGTATGAAAGCGGCTATCGCGCTCTGGGCCGTCAACTGTTGTTGCTGCCGGTTGAATGGACCGCCGACGGCTGGTTCCGCGTGCCGGCGGGCATTACAGCGGATTCAGCCATTCCAATGCCCATCCCAGGCACGATCCAACAGCCCTTCGTTGATCCCTCCGACGACTTCACCAGCCCGGAACTCGGCCTGCAGTGGGGCTTCTGGCACGAGTACGATCCGACGCGCTTTACCACCGGAAAGGGCTCACTCACGCTCATGGCCCGCGGCAGCTCCCTTGCGGATTCGCCGGCGCTCACGACTGCCGTTGGCGGCCACTCCTACACTGTCGAAGCCGATGTCGAAGTCGAGCCGGGATGCGAGTCGGGGCTGATGCTCTTTTACAACCCGGAACACGCCACCGGGATTTCATTGGGCCCTGAGGGCATCGATGCGCGGCTCGCCAATAACTTGATACAGACATACCAGGAGAAGGGCGCGACGCGCGCTACACTGCGCATCGTTAACGATCGCCAGGAAGTGGATTTCTACTTCCGTGTACCCGGCAAGCCCTGGCAGCGCACCCAGGAATCCGCCGAGATCTCGGGGATGCACCACAAAGTGCTGGGCGGCTTTCTTGATGTACGGCCCGCCGTCTACGCTTGCGGCTCCGGCAAAGCCACGTTGCGCAATTTCCGCTATTGGCCGGAGGTCAATATGCCAGTGTAGGAAACGCACAAGGCGGCAGAAGCGGCGGAGCGTGCTCCCGCGCCATTCGACTGGCACGGCCCGCGCGAGTTGTGATTGAATCGAGAGTGTGAGCGGCTGAGCCAGGAGGCCATCAAAAATCTGGCGCGGCACGCACCATAGTACTGGAGAGACGAGATGGCAAATTCCCTGCTTCCACCCGAAGAGCGCAACCTGACTCCCGACCAGGTGGAGGCGCTGGACAAGCGGCGCGACCTGGGCCACACCTTGCTGGTCATCGCCGGTCAGTTTGCGGTGATCGCCGTCATTCTGCTGCTCTGGATTGGGCAGGACCTGGCCTACTCGCCGGGATGGGCGCATCCCATCGCCTATTACTTCGCCATCGTGCTGGCGATCATCGCGGTCCTGGGCGTCGCCGGCATCCTGCTGCGCAGGGGGACGCCGCGGATCGATTGAGCCCGTTCCAGGGCCTCCTTCGAAATCTCTGGCGAGTATAGATACGACTGGTGCGCAGACTTCTGAGGAGGTGTATCGCGTGATTCCGATATTTGTCCTTGTCGGACTTCTGGTGATCATGGTTCTTCTTCTAGTGGCTCCTGCCGCGGTCAACGATGTGATGCGTTGGAGTACACCGCCGGAGTCGCGTCCGGGACCGGAACCTCGACCGTATTTCGCCGTGATTATGATCTTCGCAATAGGGATCTTACTGTTTCACGAGACTGGACTCCACTGGCATTCCAATCGGCTTGCTCACCTCGATCCCCTTCAGCTGTCTTTGAACGGGTTTGGTGCAGTTTTTCTCGGTACATTGGGTATCATTGCGTGCTTTTGGCCACAAGCTTTTATGCGCGCTTTTGTACCGGCGCTAAGGAGGGTTCCAGAAGCTGCAATTGAGGCTCGCTCGAAAAATGTGATAGAGAAAGTGTCGAAAATCGTTGGTGCGATGTTGCTATTGGCGTGCTCGTACATTGTACATCTTATTGCTGTTGCGAAGTGATCTGATTCGTTTAAGACCAGAACAGCCACGAGTCTTCGATTCAGCCGCAGAACCGTTCGAAGACCGGTGAATTAGCGTGTACAAAGTTCTGTTCTGGCAGACACCTTACCCTGGACAGGTTAATTGGACCACTTCCCGCACCGGGCCACGCACAACCGCTCAAGAACGGCATAGGGCATCTTCCGAACCGGGGAGGCCGGGGCCAGCGAAGCGGCACTCGGCGCGCAAATCCCGGCGCGCCGTGGATCGATTCGCCCGTGCGCGCCGCTTCCCTATCGAGGTTTAAGCCGGGTGTGACAGAATGCTCTTGAGACATTCCTCATGGGCCCACGGATGACCAACGAGGCGGAAAACCGCATCCCGCTCAAAGACTTGCTCGTCTTCCACCAGTTGGCGCGCTCGCTCACATCGAGCTTCGACCTGGACACCATCCTGCGCACAATTCTCGAGCACATGGAGCGGTTTATCGAGGCGGAGCTGTGGACGCTGCTGATGCTCGACGAGGCCAGCCAGGAGCTTTACTACGCGCTCGCCGCCGGCGGAGAACAGGAGGCGCTCCGCGACCTGCGCGTGAAGGTCGGCGAGGGCGTGGCCGGCTGGGTGGCGCAGCACGGCGAAACCCTGATCGTTCCCGAGTCGGAGCACGATCCGCGGCTGAAAAGGGAGCAGGCCGGCAAACAGCAAAGCGTGCGCTCGGTGATTGCCATGCCGTTGCGGGGGCGCAAAGGCACGCACGGCGTGATCGAGATATTCAACCCGCGCGCCGACCAGATGACCGACTACACCATCGCGTTTCTGCACATTCTGGCCGACCACGCGGCCATCGCCATCGAGAACGCGCGCGACGTGGCCCGCATCCAGCAGTTGAGCATCACCGACGACTGCACCGGCCTCTACAACGCGCGCCATCTCTACGATGTGCTGGGCCGGGAGCTGGAACGGTGCGGCCGCCTGGGGCTGCCGGTGAGCCTGGCCTTTCTTGACCTGGACCAGTTCAAGCTGGTGAACGACGAGCACGGCCACCTGGTGGGCAGCGAGTTGCTGGCCCGCACCGGGCAGCGGCTGCGGGAGTTGAGCCGCAAGCAGGACTGTTGCTACCGCTACGGCGGCGACGAGTTCGTGGTCCTGATGCCGGAGACCGGTCAGCAGGCCGCGCTGGCCCAGGCGACGGAACTGAACCGTGCGCTGATGGAGACCAGGTTCCGAATGAGGAATCGAATTGAGCTGCGCGTAAGCGCCAGCGTGGGAGTGGCCACGAGTCCCACCGACGGCGCCACCGTCCACGCCATCATCGGCATAGCCGACACGCGCATGTATGCGGTGAAGAGCGATGGCCCCGGCCAGGTGCGCGGAGCGTAAGCCCTTTCCGCCCGGCCCGCAAGGCTCATTCAGCGCCAAACCCTGCAAACGCTCTAAAAATTGAGCAAATTGTTACATTCCGTTGCAGAGTGAGCCGGTAGACTGGCTGTCATGGCTTCTCACGAAGGTGAGATTCCGGAGCATTCCGCCATGGCAACTGTAGCCACCCCATCAAAACAATTCAGCGTCCGCCAGATGACACTCGACGATATCCCTGCGGTCATCGATCTGCAGGTACGCGCCTTTCCCGGCAAGCCGCCGTGGGGGTCCGAGCAGTTGGCGCATCATATCGAGATCTTCCCCGAGGGCCAACTTGTAGCCGTGGACGAGACGGGCCTCGTCCTGGGTTCAGCCAGCTCACTGATTATCGACTGGGACGATTACGCCGAGTCGGCCAACTGGTCGGTCATCACGGGGCATGGAAACTTCGATACCCACAACCCGCTTGGCAAGACCCTCTATGGGGCCGATATGGGCGTCGCTCCCGAGGCGCGCAAACAGGGCATCGGCGCGCTCCTCTACGAGGCGCGCAAGGACCTGATTCGGGAGCGTGGACTCAAGCGGCTGCTCACCGGCGGCCGCATCGCAGGGTACGACGAAGTCGGTGAACAATTGACGCCGAAGGAATTCGTGGCCGAGGTGGTCGCCGGTAAACGATGGGACCCCGCGCTCACTTTCCAGCTCGAAAACGGACTGGTGGTCCTGGATGTGGTTCCGGAATACATGCACGACATCGAATCGCGCGGCTTCGCCACGGTGCTGGAATGGCTGAACCCGGAGTACACCTCCTCGGTCAGCCTGCAGGCGAGCCTGCAGCACGCTGCCCTGGAACAGGCCGCCGCCGAAGCCATGCGCGGCACTCCGCGCCCACGCCGCGTTCGCATCGCCGCCGTCCAGTACCTGCTTCGGCCCATCGCCTGCTTTGACGACTTCGTCCACCAGGTCGAGTTCTTTGTGCGCAGCGCCAAGGACTATCACGCCCACTTCGTCCTGTTTCCCGAGTACTTCACGATGCAGCTTCTCAGCTACATCAATGAGCCCGCCCCGGCGCTGGCAGTGCGCCGCCTGGCCCGGCTGGCGTCCGAATACGAGGCGCTGTTCATGCGCCTGGCCAAGGAAACGGGCGTCTATATCATCGGTGGAACCCATCCCGTCTTTCAGAGGGGCAAGGTCTTCAACGCCGCG
>JBEKZR010000153.1:0-7952 GCA_049509715.1 Occallatibacter sp.
GTGCAGACCTCCGTCAGCTCGGTGATGGGCGAGTTTCTGCAGCAGCTCTTTACCTTTTTGGCCACCATGGCCTTGGTGATCGCGCTGGGAGGCCGTCTCAGTTGGGCGCTGTTGCTCTTTGTGCCGGTGGTCATCACCTCTTCGCGCCGCATTGGCCGTTCGGTGCGCAAGCGCACCCGCACCAGCCAGGACAAGCTGGCCGAGATCCAGAACATTCTGCACGAGACGGTCACCGGCAACCGCATCGTCAAGGCCTTCAACACCGAGCTGTGGGAGATTGTGCGCTTCAGGAAGGCCGCCGCCCGCCTGCTCCGCGCCAACCTGCGCAACGCGCGCATTCAGTCCATCAGCTCGCCGCTGATGGACACCATCGGCTCGGTGGCCATCGCCGTGCTGCTGTGGATCGGCCGCAACGAGATTCAGCACGGCCGCATGACCGCCGAGGTCTTCATCACCTTCATCATCGCTCTCTTCAAGCTCTACGACCCGGTGCGCAAGTTAGCCTCGTTCTACAACAGCTTCCAGCAGGCCATGGGCGCTTCTTCGTCCATCTTCGCCTTCTTCGACGCCGAGGACGACGTGAAGGAGCGGCCGCACGCGGCCACGTTGAGAAGTTTCCGGCAGACCGTCCGGTTTGAGGACGTGGGCTTTTCCTACTCCACCGAGGAGGGCGAGCACCAGATTCTGCATCATGTAGACTTGGACGTGTATGCCGGCGAGGTGCTGGCGATTGTGGGCCCCAGCGGCGCCGGCAAATCGACCCTGGTCAACCTGATCCCGCGCTTCTTCGACGTCACCTGGGGACGCATTCTTATTGACGGCCACGACATCCGCGATCTGACCCTCGCCTCGCTCCGCCGCCAGGTTGCCCAAGTGACGCAGGAGACCATCCTCTTCAACGACACGGTGCGCAACAACATCGCCTACGGCCAGCCGGATGTCCACTTGAAACTCGTGGAACAAGCCGCCCAAAACGCCCTGGCACACGACTTCATCCTGCGCATGCCTCAGGGCTATGACACCGTCATCGGCGAAAAAGGCTTCCGCCTCTCCGGCGGCGAGCGCCAGCGCCTGGCCATCGCCCGCGCCATTCTCAAGGACGCGCCAATCCTCATCCTCGACGAGGCCACATCGTCCCTCGACGCGGAAAGCGAAGCGCTGGTGCAGGCCGCGCTGGCCAACCTCATGCAGAACCGCACCGTGATGGTCATCGCCCACCGCCTGGGAACCATTCGCCGCGCCAACCGCATCGCCGTGCTCGAAGAGGGTCGCATCACCGCCATCGGCTCCCACGAGGAGCTCTTGATCTCCTCCCCCACCTATCAGCGGCTCTATCAGTTGCAATTCATGGACGTGCCCGAGCCGCAAGGATCGGAGCCTTTGGAAAACGACCCGCCTCAGTTGGCGCTGGCGTTCGCCGCCGGGCCGCAGGAGTAGCAGGAAATGCCGATTTATTCGATGACCGGGTTTGCGCGGGTACAGGTTCAGGTGCCGATTCGCGATCATGAGCAGCTCAGTTACACGCTGAGCGTCAAGAGCGTCAATCACCGCTTTCTCGATGTGCAGCTGCGCCTTCCGCCGGGCCTGGACGCGCTGGAGATGGAG
The DNA here is from genome assembly GCA_049509715.1 of Occallatibacter sp. GTDB lineage: Bacteria > Acidobacteriota > Terriglobia > Terriglobales > Acidobacteriaceae > Telmatobacter. The sequence continues at coordinate 1,606 of JBEKZR010000153.1, forward strand.
CTGCGCAAGGCCCTCAAGGACTCGCTCGTCCGCGGCCACGTCGATTTGACTCTCTCTATTGATCGCACCAGCCAGCAGATCGCCGGCTACAATCGCGAACTGGTGGCCGGCTACGTTGCCGCCTTCACTGCCGCGCGCGACGAGTTCGGCCTGAGCGGCGAGCCGGACCTGAACGGCATTCTGCGCCTGCCCGGCGCTTTGCAGAATGAGAATCGGGGCAACGGAGACGAAGACCTGACGGCCCTCGCGGCCAGCGTGCGGCAGGAGATTGCGCCGCTGCTCGATCAGTTGAAGATCATGCGCGCGCGCGAGGGCGAGGCGCTGGAGGCCATCCTGCGCGGCACGCTCGACCGGCTGGCCGAGGCCACGGAAGGAGTGTCTGTGCTGCGTCCCGAGATCGAGCAGCGCTACCAGGACCGGCTCACCCAGCGGCTGGAGGCGGCCACCGGACCGGAGTTTAACCGCCAGCGGCTGCTCGAGGAAGTCGCCGTGCTCGTCGAGCGCAGCGACATTGCCGAGGAACTGGCCCGCATGACCACCCACATCGGCCACTTCCGCGAGCTGTTGGCCGCCGGCGGCGAAGTGGGCAAGAAGCTGGATTTTCTGCTCCAGGAAATGAACCGCGAGGCCAACACCCTGCTCTCGAAAACCAGCGGCGTGGGCGGCAAGGGAACACGCATGACCGAACTCGGACTGGCGATGAAGTCGGAGATCGAAAAGGCCCGCGAACAGATTCAGAACGTGGAATGAAATTAGCTGCTAGCTTCTTGCTGCTAGCTCTTCTTTGCTCGAAGTTAGAATCCTGGTTTCGGCAAGGAGAAAGCTGGGAGCTGGAAGCTAGAGGCTAAAAGCTTAGGGGCAAGAGGATAATCAAAGGAACGGTACCACCGTGGCAGGAATTCTCTTCATCATTTCGGCGCCCTCCGGCTCGGGCAAAAGCACCCTGGTAAGCGAGGTCCGCAAGCAGTTGAGCGGCATCGAGTTCTCCGTCTCCTGGACCACCCGCCCCCCGCGCGGCTCGGAGCAGAACGGGCGCGAGTACAACTTCACCACCCGCGAGGAGTTCGAGCGCATGATTGCCGCCGGCGTGTTTCTGGAGCACGCCGAGGTCTTCGGCCACTACTACGGCACCTCCCGCAAGTCGCTCGAAGAGGCCCGCCTGGCGGGCCACGATCTGCTACTGGACATCGACGTCCAGGGAGCCGCGCAGGTGCGCGCCTCTATGCCCGAAGCCGTCTGCATCTTCGTTATGCCGCCCAACCCCAGGGTGCTGCGCACCCGATTGCGCAATCGCAGCCGCGCGGAAGGTGTCGTGAAAGAAGAGGAAGTGTACCGACGGCTCAACGAGGCGCGCAAGGAGATTGAGAATTATCGCGAGTACGGTTATATTCTTGTCAACGACATGCTGGACCGGGCGGTAGCGCAGTTGGAGGCCATTGTGCTGGCCGAGCGCTATTACCGCAACGGCGAGGCCATCGCCTACCGCTCGCGCCGGGTGTTGGAGGTTGCGGCCGCCTGCCTGCAGCGCAACTCGCAGGAGCGGCTCAAGCCCGTGCTGGAGGCCTTTCGAATCATGGGCTCGACAGGCCAGCAGCAGTTACAATTCGAGGAGGACTCCGATGAGGAGGACTCCGGCAGCGATGAGGAGAATTCCGATGACGATTGAGAACAAATTCGATTCGAACTACCGCAAGGTTCTGGTCGCCGCCCGCCGCGCGCGCCAGATCCAGAACGGCTCCCACGCCCTTGTCCCCACACAGTCCACCAAGGCCTGCCGCATCGCCCAGGAAGAGGTTGAGGCCGGCAAGATCGCCTACGTCAAAGCCGACGTGCCGGTCGTCAAGCCGCCCATCGAAGGTCCAGCCATCCCCATTCTGCTGAGCTAGTCCTTCGCGCCATCTTCCCCAACAGGTGCCGCGCATTCCACAATCGAAACCGGCTACAATCGAGCTATGAGAGTAACCGTAGGCGTATCCGGCGGAATTGCCGCTTACAAAGCGGCGGAACTGGTGCGCGCCCTGCAGCGCCAGGCCCTTGAAGTCCATGTGGTCATGACAGCCGCGGCCGGCAAATTCGTCCAGCCGCTCACCTTTGCCGCGCTTACCGGCCACAAGGTCATCACCAGCCTGTGGGACGACTCAGGCACGGGCGATACCGCATACGGCGATTCCAGCGAGCAGAACGGCATCGAGCACATCGGCGAGGCGCAGTGGGCCGATGCGCTGGTCGTCGCCCCGGCCACGGCCAACATTCTGGCCAAATTTGCCCACGGCATCGGCGACGATTTCCTCACCACCATGTACCTGGCCACCACCGCGCCGGTGCTTGTGGCGCCCGCCATGAACGTGAATATGTGGGAGCATCCCGCCACGCAGGCCAACCTTGAAATCCTGCGCCAGCGCGGCGTGCGCGTTGTGGAACCGGGCACGGGCGCCCTGGCCTGCGGCATGGTGGGCGCGGGCCGCATGGCCGAGCCCGAGGCCATTGCCGGCGCCGTCCTCGACGCGCTGGGCCGCAGCCGCGACCTGGCGGGAGAAATCGTCCTGGTCACCGCCGGCGGCACGCGCGAGCCGCTGGACCCCGTCCGCTTTATCGGCAATCGCTCCAGCGGCAAGATGGGATACGCCCTGGCCGAGGCCGCGCACAGCCGCGGAGCCAAAGTCATTCTCATCAGCGGGCCGTCGGCCTTGCATCCGCCCGCGCACTGCGAGCTGGTCAAGGTCACCACGGCAGACCAGATGCGCCAGGCCGTGCTGGAGCGCATGACCGAGGCCACGCTCATCATCAAAGCCGCCGCCGTGGCCGACTACCGCCCCGTCACCGTCTCCGAACAGAAGCTCAAGCGCACCACCGGCCCCATGACGCTGGAACTCGCGCCCACTGAAGACATTCTGGCCGAGGTGGTGCGCCGCCGCCGTCCCGGCCAGCTCATCGTCGGCTTTGCCGCGGAGACGGAAAACCGCATGGAAAACGGCCGCGCCAAGTTGCTGGGCAAGGGCGCGGACGCCATCGTGGTCAACGATGTTTCGGGCGAGGGCGTGGGCATCGATGCCGACCTCAACGCGGCTGCTTTCCTCACCCTCACCAAGTCCATCGAGCTGCCCGAGATGTCCAAGCGCAACCTCGCCGACCGCATTCTGGACGAGATTCTCGCGCTGCGCCGGCAAGAGGGCCTGGTTCTGGAATTCGATGAGCATGAGGACGTGAAGCTGAGACAGGATCAGGCGCGGAACGAGTCCGTTTCGCCCGCCGCGGCCCGCCGGCAGCTCATCGTGGAGTAATAGAATTGGCGCGACCGCTCGATTCCGCAACCCGCGAAGCCTTGGTCGAGCGCGTCCGCTTTTACCGCGACCTGGGCCTTACCGAGTTCTACCGCCGCCCCGTAGACGCGGCTCTGCTGGCCGCCGAGCCGGAGCTGTCCGCGCAACCCGATACTCCGGGTGCCCCAGGTCTCGCTTCTGAGACCTGGGAGCCAGCTTTCCAGCCCGCGATGTTCGCGGATTTCCAGCCCGCAAATTCCCATCAGGAGCATCCGATTCCGCACAGCAAGTCCATGCCCGCGCCCCCGGAAATCGCCGCCGCTATTCCGCCCGCCAGCCGTGCCGCCGCCCTTCAACTCATTCGCGACGACATCGGCGACTGCACCCGCTGCCCGCTCCACACAGGCCGCAACAAGCTGGTCTTCGGCGACGGCTCGCCTGTAGCCCGCCTCATGTTTGTCGGCGAGGGCCCCGGCGCAGACGAGGACGCGCAGGGCCTTCCCTTCGTTGGCCGCGCCGGGCAACTGCTGAATAACATGATCGCCGCCATGGGCCTCAGGCGCGAGGAAGTCTACATCGCCAACGTGGTCAAGTGCCGTCCGCCCGGCAACCGCGCCCCGGCGCCGGAGGAAGCCAACACCTGCTCCCCGTTCCTCTTCCGCCAGATCGACGTAATCCGTCCCCAGGTGATCGTCGCTCTCGGAGCCACGGCGGTCACCTATCTCTTAGGAGCGCGCCAGCCCCTGGCCGGCCTGCGCGGCCGTGTTCATTCGGTCCGCGGCACACAGCTTATCGTCACCTACCATCCGGCCTATCTGCTCCGCGACCCCCGCCAGAAAAAAGAAGCCTGGGCCGACCTCCAGATCGCCATGCGCGAACTGGGGCTGAAACCGCCTGCGAGGGGATAAGTCGCATGAGGCTTGTCTGGACGGGTGGACTTACTTTTTTGCCTGCTTTGTGGCGAAGGCGTGGGCTACTAGAGTCTCCAGAACCTTCGGGTCTACGTCCGCGAGTTTCTTGATGTAGAGGCAGCCCTTGCCGGTGGTGTGCTTGCCCAGTTGCGCCAGGAGTGCCGGTGCGCCGTCGGCTCCGGCGATGCCATAGAGGACAGTTGCGGCCTTGCGCGGCGAGAAGCCGGCGATCAGCGAATCGCCCTCGCGGCCGCTCTCGTACTTGTAGTGGTAGCTGCCGAAGCCGACGATCGACGGTCCCCACATCTTCGGCTTCTCGCCGGTGACCGATTGCATCAGCTTGACCAGTGCTTTGGCGTCCGCGCGCTTGGTCTGATCAGGGATTGCATCGAGGAAGGACGCCACGCTCAATGCGATGGGCTTGGTTTTGTTTTCGGCCATGTGTGTCACCTGCTTCTTCTGTCCAGGATCCGAATGCCCCAGGTCTCGCTTTCGAGACCTGGGCCTCACGCAGCCCGCACCCGTTCGACAGCAAGCCGCAACCCCATGGCTTTGAGAATGGCGGAAAGGCTGCGCAGCTCCGGGTTTCCCTGTTCCGATAATGTGCGGTAAAGCTGAGTGGGATTCAAGTTGGCCTTTTCCGCCACGTCTTGCACACCGCCAAAGGCCTTGGTCATCTGGCGCAAGGCGATGAGCAGTTCGCCCTGTTCCCCGTCTTCGAGAATGCCGTTCAGCAGTTCAACCGCATAGGCAGGGTCTTCCTTGAACAGCTCCGCCATGGCTTCGTCGTGGTTTCTGTCTTTCATTGCTGACCGCTGGCCCTACCCCTTATCCCGCCACAGCGCCACGCCGCCCAGCAGCCCGGTCTCGTTGGAGACGATCTTCACGTTCTTTCCCGGCGCGAAGTCGATCTTCTTCGTATTCCCGCCGCCAATGTAGAGGTGGTCCCAGTTGAAGAGCTTTTCGGTCTGATCGATGGCTTGCTTGAGGAACTTGTTCCAGGCCTTCTTGCCGAACTTGTCCAGGCCCCGCTGGCCCAGGTAGTCCTCATAGGTCTTACTCTTCCAGGGATGATGGCCCAGCTCCAGCCCGGGGCACAGGCGGCCGCCGGTAAACAGCGAGGAGCCCATCCCGGTGCCCAGCGTGAGCGCCAGCTCAACGCCATCGCCCTTGACGGCCCCATAGCCCTGCACGGCGGCGTCGTTGGCCACGCGCACCGGCTTCTTCCAGCGCTTTTGCAGTACCGCCTGCAGCGGAAAGCCCGCCCATTTGGGATTCAGATTGAAGGCCGTCCATGTGGTTCCGCGCTTGATTACGCCGGGAAACCCGACGGAAACGCGATCGAAGTGCGGCAACAGCTTGCGCAATTTATCCAGTCCGGCCAGCACCGCCGCAGGCGTGGGCGCCGCCGGCGTCAGCACGCGCTGCCGTTCGCTGACCGGTTTGCCATCCCGGTCCAGTAGCATGGCCTTCAGCTTCGAGCCGCCAATGTCGATCGACAGCGTGATCGGTGGATGGGGTTTGGACGAAGCGCCCGATGAAGCTTTGGGCGCGGCAGCGGCGGTTTTGCGGGTCTTGGATGTCATTTGCACTGAATTGTAATGCCTGCGGCCCGGATTGCAAGGTCTGAGTACAGCGATATTCGCCGGCGCCCCGCTCCCTCGCCCCCATCCCCTACACTGATTCTTGCCTGCCATGCCCGCCTGCTGCGAAGTCGCATTGCCCGTCCCGCTGGACCGCGCGTTCACCTACGCGGTGCGCGAGGGCCAACGGCCGCAGCGGGGCGCGCGCGTCATCGCCCCCTTCCGCAACGAAAAGCTCATCGGAATAGTCACCGCCCTCAACGCCCAAACGCCGCCGGATCTTGAGGTGCGCTTCCTTGAGGCGGTGCTGGACGAAGAACCCCTGCTGAGCGACCGGTTGCTCTCGCTGGCCGAGTGGATGGCCCAGTACTACCTGGCCCCGCTGGGCGAGGTGCTGCGCGGCATGTTGCCACTGATGGCCGAAATCCGCCGCACCGTCTACTACCGCATCACCAGCCTGGGCCGCGACGTGCTGGCTACTTGCGTGGAGGGCGAGCGATCGGACTCCCAGGTCTCAAAAGCGAGAGCTGGGGCACCCATACCTAGTCTCATGAACAAAGGCAGCGCGAAGCGGCGCGGCAAGCTCAGTGCCG
>JBEKZR010000154.1:0-7944 GCA_049509715.1 Occallatibacter sp.
CACCGATCCAGCCGATCAGGCCGCGTTCCGCCGCTGGTTTACGCTGATCGCCGAGTACCAGGCCATTCGTCCCAGAGCTGAGGCGCCCAAGGAGATCACGGACTGCGCCAGCTTGCTGCGCTACGCCTACCGCGAGGCCCTGAAGCGCCACAACGACAGCTGGTTCCTGGCTACCGGCATGGAGGTGCCGGCGCCGCCGGGCGAGATCCGCGCCTGGCACTATCCCGATACGCCGCTGGGCGCCGCGCTCTTCCGGGTAAGACCAGGGAGCTTTGAGGCCTCCGACCTGACCAACGGGGCGTTTGCGCAGTTTGCCGACGCCAGGACGCTGGTGGAGCGGAATGCTTATTTTGTGAGCCGGGACGCGCGCGAGGCCCAGCCCGGCGACCTGCTTTTTTACCGCCAGTTCGGCCAAAGTTCGCCCTGGCATTCTATGATTGTGGCCGAAGTCGGACAGCGGGCGCGGGTGGTTTATCACACCGGGACGGATCACGGTTCTCCGGGCGAACTGCGCCGCGTGCCGCTGTCTGAGCTGCTCGATCATCCTCAGCCGCAATGGCGGCCGGTGGCGCAAAATCCCAACTTTCTCGGCGTTTATCGCTGGAACATATTGCGAGGAAACCTATGAGGCTGCGTAAGCCGCTGTTCGCCGTTGCGTCGATCCTTCTGCTGGCCTGCGCCGCCGCACACGCCGCCGACAGGGATGCGCCGCGCTCCTTCTCGCTCTCCACCACGCGGACCTTCGCGCCCGGCGAGAGCGTGAAGATTCAGCTCTACGCGAAGAACATTCCAGAGATGGAGTTCCGCGTGTACCAGGTGCGCGATGCGGAGAAGTTCTTTGCCGGGCTCAAGGACCTGCACAGCTTCGGGGTGCAGAGCTACTCGCCGGAAGAGAAGATCGACGAGCGGACCTTCCTGGAGCGGATGCACGACTTCAAGGCCGATCTGTGGCGGCGGGTGCGGCGCTTCTTCCGCGGGCAGTTCACCGATGAGGCTCGGGACAGCTTCCGCGAGGGGCAGGGCAAGCTGGGCAAGAAGAGCCAGGTGGTGGGGGCGGCCGGGTTTGCGCGGATTCCGCTGCTGAACGCGAGCCAGCTGGTGGCGCGCTGGAAGCTGATCACGCCGCCGGCGCTGGTGAGCGAGACGCAACAGTTGCCCGTCGATGGGCTGGGCGCGGGCGTTTACCTGATCGAGGCTACGGACGGCGCGTACAAGGCCTATACCGTGGCCATCGTCACCAGCATCGCGGTGGTGGAGCGGGCGAGCAACGGGCGGGCCGATTTGTACGTGGCCGACCGCAAGACCGGCGCACCCATCGAGAAGGCGGACGTGGCGCTATGGTCCGATGGGAGCCAACAATCGACGGGAAAGACCGGGGAGGACGGGCTGGCCTCGCTGACCATGAAAGTGCGCGGCGGAGCGCGGGGCGCGACCCCGGAGAATGTATGGATACTGGCGCGGCGCGGCTCCGACGCGGCCATCATCACGCCGTATGGCTATGCATTCGGGGCTGACCGGACGACCGATCTTACGGCATACATCTATACGGACCGGCCCGTCTACCGGCCGGGGCACACGGTGCACATCAAGGCCGTGATTCGCCGCCAGAAGGACGACGCGCTGCTGCTGCCGGAAGACAAGACCCTCCAACTGAAGGTAACCGACGCCGACAACAAAGCGGTGCTCACGCAGAATCTACCAGTTTCGGCGCATGGAACCGTAACGGCCGATCTGACTCTTGAGAGCGATGCCGCGCTGGGGTATTACCGCATCGAGTTCACGCGTAACGATGTGGAAGGCGGCGGCAGCTTCTACGTGGAGGAGTACAAGAAGCCGGAGTACCAGGTGACGGTAAAGGCGCCGGTGGCACATTTGATCCAAGGAACTCCCGTTCAGGCAACAATCGAAGCGCGGTATTTCTTTGGCGAGCCGGTGGCCGGGGCCAAGGTGAAGTACGTGGTGCACACCTCGACGCACTACTGGTGGGATGAGGACGAAGCCGAAGGCAATGAGGCTGGCGGCGAGGAAGGCGAAGATTCCGGCGAACCGGAGTATACCTGGGGCCAAACCGAGCAGCAGGAGCAAGAGGGAATTCTGGACGCCAATGGGCGGCTCACCGTCACCTTGCCGACGGCGATCGACGGAAAGCATTACGACCAGGACTACCGCATCGAGGCGCGGGTGACGGACGCGGCCAACCGCGAGGTAGCCGGCCACACGACGGTGCTGGCAACTTATGGTTCCTTCCGCGTGAGCGTGGAGCCGACCAGTTATATGTTTTCTCCCGGCCAGACGCCCAAGGTAAAGGTGACGGCCCAGGACTACGACGGCAAACCGGTGCAGACGCAGGTGCATCTCGCGGCCAACCTGGAGAAGTGGGACTCGGTCACACACCAGCGGACGGAGACGCCCGTAGCCAGCAGGGATGCCGCGACCGGCGCGGACGGCACGACGCTGGTGGAGCTGCCGATTGCCGGCAGCGGCGATTTTGAGATCACCGCGAGCGCGCAGACGCCGGAGAATCGAACCGTGGAAGGCAAGACGTGGGTCTGGATCTGGAACGGCGCGGGCGAGTGGTACAACCAGAACACGCAGGCCCAGATTGTGGCCGACAAGAAAAGCTACCAGGTGGGCGACGTGGCGCACCTGCTGTTGGTCACCGGGCTCAAGGAGTCGTGGGCGGTGGTGACGGCCGAGGGCAACAGCGTGCAGTCGCGGCAGTTGATGCACGCGACCGGCGAGAGCTTCGCCTTCGATGTGCCGATCACCGCGAAGGCTCAGCCTAATCTGGTGGTGAGCGCCGTGATGGTCCACGAAGACCAGTTGATGACGGCGCAAAAATCTCTCAAAGTCCCGCTGCTGGAGCGGACGCTGACCATCACGGCCACTCCCAGCAAGCCGCGGTTCCTGCCCGGCGAAACGGGCAGCTTTGACGTGCTGGCGGTGGACTCCGACAACAAACCTGTAGAAGCCGACCTGAGCTTTGGCGTGGTGGACGAGGCGCTCTACTCGGTGCGGCCCGACGAGAGCGGCAACATCGTCAACTTCTTCTATCCCCGGCGAAGCGTTTATCTGAATCCGGAGACTTCGTTCGCCTATTACTTCCATGGCGAGGCGGGAACCCGGAGTCCGCTGCTGGCCCGGCTGAATGACGGGCTCTTCCATCCGCGGCTGGCGCAGGTGAAGCCGGGGTCGGACCTGGTGGTGCCCAAGGTGCGCAAGGCCTTCCCGGATACGGCCTACTGGAATCCGAATGTGCATACCGGGCCGGACGGCCACGCGCGCGTCGAGTTCGCCTTTCCGGATTCACTGACCACGTGGCGGACCACCATCCGCGCGATGACCGACGATGGCAAGGCCGGCGGCGTGGTGACGCGGGTGCTGGTGCGCAAAAACCTGATTGTGCGGCTGGCCGCGCCGCGCTTCTTCCGCCAAGGCGACGAAGTTACCTTGCGAGTTATCGCCCATAACTACCTTGAAACCGCCAAGGACGTGACCTTCGCCCTGGACGTGAGCGGACTGGAGATGATCGGAGGCCAGACGCAGAAGCTGAACATTCCCGCCAAGGGCGAGAGCTACGTGGACTGGCGAGTGCGGGCGCACATGACCGGCAATGCGGTGCTGACAGCCAAGGCGCTGACCAATGAGGAAAGCGACGCGCTGGAGATGACGCTGCCCATTCTTCCCTTTGGCGTGAAACAGCGGGCGGCCGGCTCGGGGGTGGTCTTCAGCGGCAACGGGCAGAGCCAGTGGAGTTACAGTTACCCGGCAGGCTCGGATGCGGGTTCGCGGGGACTGACCATCACCGTTGCTCCGAGCGTGGCGGGGACGGTCTTCGATGCTCTCGATTACCTGACGAGTTATCCGTGGGGATGCACGGAGCAGACCATGTCCAGCTTCCTGCCGGATCTGATCGTGGCGCAGGCGGTGGACAAGCTGGGCCTGAAGTCGCCTATTGACCGAGCCACTCTGAACGATATGGTGAGCGCGGGGCTGGAGCGGCTCTCGAGCTTCCAGCACGACGATGGCGGCTGGGGCTGGTGGCAGGACGACCCGAGCCGGGTTTTCATGACCGCTTATGTGGTGAGCGGGCTGGGCCAGGCCAAGGATTCCGGTTGGAAGATCGACGAAAGCCGGCTCAACAAGGGCCGCAACTGGCTCGCTTCCACGCTGGCCGAGCATCCCGACATGGTTCCCGATCTGCGGGCTTACGTGGTCTACGCGCTGGCCACTACCGGCGGCGCGCCCAAGGAGGCAATGGACAAGGCCTGGGAGAGCCGCGACAAGCTCAGCGACGAGGGACTGGCGCTGGTTGGCCTGGCTCTGGATGCCGCCGGTGACGGCCGCGCCAAAGATGCGGCGCTGCTGCTGGAAAAGAAGGTCAAAGTCACAGATGTGGATGCGTATTGGACGGGCAACTACGACGGCCTGCTCGAATACTGGGACGATACCTCCGCCGAGACCACGGCCCTGGCGCTGAAATTGCTTGTCCGGCAGGACCGGTCGAGCGGTTACCTGCCTAAAGCGGCGCAGTGGCTCGGCAAACACCGCGACGGCGATTACTGGTACTCGACCAAACAGACGGCCATGGTGATCGAGGGGTTGACCGACTACCTGGCCGTGAGTGGCGAGCTGGCCAACAGCTCCGACGTGGAGGTGCTGGTCAACGGCGCGAGCGTGGGCAAGCGGCACTTTGGCCCCGGAGACGGCTTTGCGCTGCCGTGGAAGATCAAGGTTCCCACTGCGGTCGCCGGCAACGGCGGCCAGGTGATGGTCCGCAAGAGCGGCAACGGCATCACTTACTGGTCGGCAGAGAACGCATGGTATTCGCCGGACCGGCGGCTCTATCAGCAAGGCAAGCTGGCGCTCAACATCACCCGCGACTACTACGTGCTCGAGAAGAATCAGCCCAAACCCACCGACCCCATCACCTACGATCTGATTCCGCTCAAAGGACCGGTGCGCGTGGGCGATATTGTGGCCGTCCGGCTGGCGCTGAACGGGTCGGACTGGAAGTACCTGCTGGCCGAGGATCCGATTCCGGCGGGCACGGAGTTCCTGCCCAATACAGGCCTTTACACCCTGAACAACAAGCCCACCTGGTGGTACGACTGGTTTACGCGCAAGGAGTTCCACGACGACCGCGCGGCCTTCTTCAACACCGAGTTCGGCGGCCGCCGCGAGTATGTCTACCTGCTCAAGGTCGTCAATCCGGGTAAGTTCGTCATGAGTCCGGCGCAGGCCGGGCCTATGTATCAATCGAATGTGCAAGCCACTACCGATCCGGCAACTCTGGAGGTGCAACCGTGACCTATTTCAAAGACCTGTTTGGCCGTCTGCGCCAGAGCCGCCGCTGGGTTTTGGCCCAGTTTGTTTTGACCGCGCTGTTGATTCTCGCGGGCATCGCGTGGACGCGCCTGCCGGAGAAACACGTCTGGCAGGTGGCGCTCTCGCTGCTGCTGCCGCTGCTGCTGGCCATCTCGGCGCTGGAGTTACAAGCCGGGACGGTGCGCAGCCTGGCCGACGACGACGGGAAGCGAGTCAAGCTGGTGTGGGGCGCGATGACTCTGCTGGTCTGGATCGCCGTGGCGTGGGTTGCCTGGGCGCTGCTGGACTGGTGCGACGACCAGATTCCGCAGTGGGCGGGTTACCTGAATTCGCAGGCTCCGGCCCATGCGCGAGCCCGGCTCTTCACCTATGAGCACATTGTTCTGTGGATGACGATTCTGGAGTGGGTGCTGCGCTGGGTGGTGGTGCCGGCCAAGGTCATTCCTTACGCTGCGGCCTCGGCCCAATGGGGCTTGCGCCTGCCCTGGCGGAGGGTTTTGCGCCTGCTGTGGAACTGGCGCTGGTGGCTGGCGGTTGCGCTGGCGGCGGTGGCGAGCGTGTGGCTGCCGGGGCGGTTCTTTACCGGAATGCCGAGCGGAACCGTCTCCGCGCAGATTTGGCACGTCACGCTGAAGCTGGCCGCGGCTTACCTGCTGGAGATGGGCAGCTGGGTTCTGCTGATGGCCTGGGTGGCGGTGCTGTTGGGGCGGCAGCAGCCCCCGACGGAAGAGGCGCTGGTGGCGGTTCCGGTACTCGCGGGGCCACCGGAGGACAGCAAGCAGACCTCGGTGAAGCTTGACTTACCTGAGAACAGTTAGCGCGCTCTGCGGGACGCCCGTGCGTAGCCACTCCAGAACCTGCGCGCGGCCGTAGCGGTCGAGAAGCTGCTGGGCGCACCAGCCGGCGGCCCGGTGGGCTGCCTCCGATTCCGCTTCGTTCGCTGCGTAGGCCAGCTTTTGGTTGATCGCTTCCAGAGTCTGCTCGTTTCCCACCCTTTCCGCAGAGATACAAGAAGCAGGTCCTTCGACTCCCCCTTGCTGCGCTCGGGGTCGCTCAGGATGACATAAGAATGGGGCAGGGAATTCTTTTCGCGGATCGCTGGATTGCACTTCGCCGGACCAGGCCTCCACCAGCCCCTCGCGCAGCCATAGCGGCGTTTGAGCAGTGGCCTGCTCTTCCACCAGGGCGTGCAGGAACTCGTGGCGCAGCGTGCATGCGAGCAATTTGCGCGCTCTCAGGACACGCAGCGGCTGGAGGGCAATCAGGTCGCCTTCCGTGAAGGCCGCCACCCATCCGGGAGCCAGCGTTGCATCGCGAAAGGCCGGCGTGGAGCGGTAAGCCCGGACAGCAATTGCGGCGCGAGAGTTGAGTCCGCTGCGGCTCTGGGCCTCGGCCAGTGCGCGCGCCAGGGCTGGAATGTACGCAGCGTCCGCCGCTTCACTGGTCTCCAAATTGAAGCCCGGCCCAGCCAGCATCTGCCAAGCCGCGCCAGTCGTCACCTCCGCAACCGTTGCGCCGGGGAAATACTGGGCGAGAATCTCGCGGTAGCCGCGCCCCTCCCGCGCCATCTGGGCCGCGCCGGCCTGGCACAAGCCCACGCCGTGGCCGGAGCCGCGTCCATGGAAGAGAAAGCCGTCGCCCTGGGCCGCAACCTCAAACCAATTGCTGCGAATGCGGTTCCATCCCAGCGCGCGGCCCACGGCCAGACGAAAATCTTCCGCCAAAACTTGCGTCGAGCCAACCAGCAGCATCGTGGCGCGGCCGGACTCGCCGCGCTGAACGACGGACAAGCTCTTCCATCCCGGAGCAGCCAGCCCCGCCGCGGCCAGGGCCTGGGTCAGCTCCGCGAGGGAGAGCGTAGCCGACCACTCGCTCGATCCGGCGCGCTGGCAATAGGGATCAGGGCGCGAAATCAGGGCTCCCCGCGCGGCGTGATCGGATGCAGCGCGTCCCGGCCAAACCTCCCCGGCCGATGCCGTGCGCCCCCCGCAATTCTGATGAAAATACGCCGCGGCGCGGCTTCCATGCAGCCACAAGACCTCTCCGGCGGTAGCCAGCGCGGCCGCATGAGCCTCGGTCGTCGAGCGCCAATGCACCCACTGACAATGGGTCGAGTCGCAGACGTCGAAAGCGGTGTGCCCATGAGCGGGTTGCAGCGCAAAACTGCGCGCCGCCACAGCCAGCGCCTTGCGGGATTCCGGCGAATCGGCGGCGCCGCTCTCGGCGGCCACCGCAAGCTCCACGTATCGCTCCACCGGCAGCGTAGCGGCCAGAAGCAGCGCGCCCGACTGCGCCGTGATTCTGAGCGGGTAAGCCAGCGTCAGCGATTCCCCATGAGCGGCAAGGCGGTAACTGCCGGTAAGCAGCAGGACGGTCGAGGAATGCACGCGGCCATTATGTTCCGTCCACGTCAGCCCGGCATCTTTGACTCGAACCACAATGGTGCCCAGCGGCCGGGCGCGGCAGGTCTCGCAAGGGCGAAGCGTAGCTCCAGATTTTTGCGAAATAGCAACCGGCGTGATGGTTGCATCTTTGTCGCGCCACAGCGTCCACAGGCCAACGCGAATGGTGGAACGCGGAGCCGTCTGGGCCTGAGCCGCGGCGCAGCAGACGGCC
>JBEKZR010000155.1:0-7939 GCA_049509715.1 Occallatibacter sp.
CAGTCCGCGGCCAAGGGGGAACCGGAGGTTCCAGGCGCGGAAAGGTTCCTGACCCTGCTGATCGATGGAGCGGCCATGAACATGCCCGAGATCGATGCCGCCAAGTACAAGGAGTTCCGCGAGAATGTGGGCCGGCTGGGGCTAAAGGTTCCGGACCGGCTGCCGGATGCGGACAAACTGGCGCTGATCCGGGAGATCGTTCGCGAATTCGAGCAGTATCGCAACAGCGCGGACAATACGCTCCGGGAGCGGGTGTCGGGTTGGCGCGCGCTGGCGGCCAGGTTGCTTGTTGAACTGCTCAACAGGATGGGTATCGATTCGACCACGGCCGGAGCCGTACTGCTGGTGCGGGGGGGCGCAAACCTGCTGACCGGCGAGGAGATCCAGGCCTTTGTCACTCAGCTGGAGGACTTTCTGCGCGTCAGCAGCGTCGACAGTAAAGCCGTCAAGGCTTCGCAACTCAAGGCCGCAGACCGCTCAGTCGCCAATGACAACGCGGCCGGGCTGCGCGGCGGCGGCGCTGCCGTCGAGCATGTCAGCAAGATCATGAAGCAGGGCGGCCAAGGCTTTGTCGTATTCTTCCGGCTCGGTTTCCTGGAGGTGATCGGCGAACGGTTTGGCATGGAGGCGGTCCAGGATAGCGTGATGGCTGTCTCCGCCTTTCTTACCTCCAGCCTGCGCAGCGACGACGCCATCTACCACTGGAGCGACTCCTCGCTGCTGGCCGTTGTCCATAGCCAGGCCAACGAGCAGACACTCACCGCGGCAATGCGGCGCATCGTCGACAACAACCGCGACATCACCATCCAAATCGGGGAGCGCAATATCATGCTGCGTATCCCGATGGAATTCGAAGTGACCCCTATTCAGAATTTGCGCGCCGCCGATGATCTATTCAAATTATCCCAGGCGCGCGCAAGCAAGTGGTGAGGCCTATGAACGAAGTCCCTGAGATCGTGCCGGCCATATCCGGCTTAGAGATGCTCGACGGATTGCCCGTAGCCTACGTCGAGCTAGATGTTCATGGAGCCATTACCCGCGCCAATCGGCTTACGCGGTCGCTCCATTCCAGCCATGCCGGCGAGCTGATCGGCAAGCTGGCCTGGGAACTGATGCCGGCCGAGGAGCAGGAACAGAGCCGCGCGGCCTTCAGGACGGCCATGGAGACCGGCGAAGACCCGCCAGTGGCGCGGCGTTTCATCTATACGAATTCCGGCAGCTTCCGCATGCACGAACTGCACCGCAACGTGATCCGCGATGCCGGCGGGCAACCGGCAGGCATGAGAGTGGTCACTGTGGACGTGACCGAGGCGCACAAAGCTTATGAGGAGGCGCGCCGCGCCCGGCTGTGGCTGGAGAGCGTGCTGGCGTCGCTGGCCGATGCCGTCATTGTCACCGACGCTCTGGGCTTCATTCGCACCGTCAATCCGGCGGCCGAAGAACTCTTCGGCTGGAAAGGGGCGGAGATGACCGGCAAGCTCATTGAAGAGGCGTTGCCGGCGCCGTCGCATCTCCCCGGCGACCAGACGGAGTTTAGTTTTGCGATGGCGCTGAACGGCCATCACCGCGGAGCCGCAACCCTGCTCGACCGCGAGCGCCGCGAGGTGCGCGTGGAGATCGGCGCCTCGCCCATTGTGGACCAGGACAGTGGCTTTACGGCGGGCGTGGTCAGCGTACTGCGCAGGGCGAACGATGCCGGCTAGAGCGGTCCTTGGATCGCGGTTGGGGCCGCGGACGGCAGAACGCTGTTCCCGCCAGCGTATCAGGTGTCACAGACGGGGGAGCTGAACGGCTCTATATCTTCGTCTATGGCCACGCCAGTCGTTTTCGGCGAGGCGCTGGCCCTGGGGCTGGCGTCGGGACCCGCCTGCATCGCGTCTTGCGGACCGGTGCTGGTGCCCTCGCTGCTGACCGAGCAAGCGGGGTTGCGAGCCAATGCCCGCTATCTCTCCGTCTTTCTGGGGGCGCGCCTGCTGGGATACCTGCTCTTTGCCGTTGTGGCATGGGAGCTTGGCGCGCTGGTCTCGCTGCCGCCGGCGGCGCGCGTGCTGGTGATGGGCGCGGTCAATGTGCTGCTCGCCGGTGTGCTGATCTGGTATGCGTGGTCCGCCAGAAGCCTCTGTGGCCACTCGTGCGCGGGCGAGAAGCTGGTGAACATTGAAGGAACGAAGAATCGCCGGGCGGCCGGGCCGGCGGCGCTGGGTCTGCTGACCGGCCTGAGCCTCTGCCCTCCATTTGTGGCGGCCGGCGTGAGGGCGGCTGAGCAAGGCAGCGTGGCTCAGGCGCTGCTCTTCTTTTTTTTCTTTTTTATTGGAACTTCCGTCTGGTTTTTGCCGTTTATCAGTTTTAGTTGCATCGCGCGCAACGAAGCGGTGATTACCGTCGCGCGGATGGCGATGGCGCTCATTGCTCTTTACTACGCCTCTTTGGGAATCGCCATGCTGATAGGGAGAAAAGCCTATGGCTACTAACGCTCAATCGCCGCGCCTCGCCCGCCCGGAGCCGCGCGGCATCGGCTGGTCTCTTCTGCTGACTTTGCCGATCGCCGTCTGGTCGCTGCTCATGCTCTTTCGCCCCGGCATGGATACGAACCCCAAGTCGCGGATCGCCGCCGCGCTGACCGCGCTCTTCATGACGGCGCTGTTCTTCATGATGATGCGGACCGGGAACACATATCGATGGCGGCGCTTGTTCTTCGTGAGCGTGGGAGTTCTCTTTCCGGTGGGCTTTATCTACAACATCATCTCCATGCGCGGCACCATGGGCATTCCGGTGGAGGAGATGATCGCCGGCCGGACGCCGTTTTGTTTCATGCCCATTCCGCTTCTGATTCTGCCGGCGGCGCTCACCCGAACGCTGGTCTTTCCCGGCTCGATCGTGCCCGGCGGCGGCGCCTCCGGCGCCGGCATGGCGGCCATGGTGGGCATGTGGCTGGCCATGACGCTGGTCCTGGGCAAAGGCTGGTGCAGCTACGCCTGTTTCTTCGGGGGAATCGAAGAGGGCGTGGCCGCCATTCCCAACCGCGCCAGAATCCGCAAGCTCGACCCGCGCTGGCGCTATGGTCCATGGGCCGTGCTGCTGGCCATGGTGCTGCTCTCGCTGGCCCTGTTCGAGCCGGCTTACTGCATGTGGCTCTGCCCCTTCAAGGCCGTCTCGGAGTACATTGCCGCCCGCAATTTGATTGGCCTGATTCAGAACGCAATCTTTGTCCTGCTCTTTGCCGGGCTGGTGATCGTGTTGCCCTTCCTGACAAAAAAGCGAACGCAGTGTTCCTGGTTCTGTCCCTTCGGCGCATTCCAATCCATCTTTAACAAGATCAGCGCCTTCGAGGTGAAGATCGACAAGGAGCGCTGCAAACCCTGCGTGCTCTGCCAGAATGCGTGCCCGAATCTGTCGCTGTCGCAGGAATCCATCGCGCGCGGCGAGACGCTGATGTCGTGCATGAAGTGCGGCGCGTGCGTGGATGCGTGTCCGCGGCAAGCCGTTGTCTGGCACATCAAGGGAACCGAGCTCGCCTGCAAGCCGGAGCGCGCGCGGCTGATGTTTCTCTATGCCGCCTGGGCTATAGCTGTCATGTTCGGCGGCACCATCATCTACGGGGGCGTTGCCACCATTCTGCACTTTCTCGCTTAGGGGGCGCTTATGAAACTCCGTCCATTTCTCGGCTACACGGCGGCGGGCGCGACGGTGCTTGCTGCAATGCTGACGCCTTTTGTGCTGATGGGATACTTTGCGAATGGCGTAGCCGCGCTCCCGCTGCATGTGGACGAGGTGTACTCCGGCGGACCGAAGGCGCGCACGGTTCAGATGGGCGCTTACTCCATCGGCATTCACCGCCCCGTCTATCCGCACTATCTGCAAAGCGAAAAGCCGTTTGTGCAACTGGATTGGACTCCAGTGAGCGCGTTGCCGGGGCACGTCTCCGACGTTGTGGATGTGGATGGCGATGGGCAGCCCGATATACGCGTGAGCTTCGATGTGCCCAGGGACCCCAAAGCTCCGCTGCGCGTGGACGTGGAGCCGCTTAACCCGCGCTACCTGCCCATGCGGAATGTGGGCAAGGAGAAATTCTCCAGGCTCATTGTGCGCGTGGACAATGCGATCCTGGTGCGGGTTCCGCTGGCGAACTGAATGAAGCGCCGGCTGCTATTCCGGCCGCGCCCAGGATGCCGAGTGGATATTTGGTTTTATGGCCTGATTGCGCCGATCCCCTAGGATGCGCCATCGCCCGCGGGCACAATAATCGGCTTGTGGGAAGGGGCTGCGGCGAAAGGTCCCCCGCCACTGGTCAGCAACTTGTTCAGAGTCGGGATATTCCCGCGCTGCGTTTCCACGAAGTCCACGCCCTCCGCCGTCAGCGTGTAAGCTGAGTTATCCCCCCGGGTGATGTATGCTTTCTGTTTCAGATACCACATCGTAAATTCCAAATAATCGCGGGGAAACCCCATGCGCTCTTCAACCTCCATCAGTGAAACTTCCGGGTTGGAAGGGCTTGTGCGGCGCCGGGAATAGAGCAGGGCCAGCACCGCCAACCGGCGGTTCAACTCACCCTGTACGTTATCCATAAAATCGATCGAAGTGGACAAGGGGTCAGCCTGGAGCCCCTCCTTGGCGCAAGCCGCATCGTATTCGGCGCGGAGCGCCGGATCGGACAATACGTCATACGCTTGTTTCAACAGGAAGAACTGTTCAGCATTGCCGGTCTCCGGATTATCCGGGTGAAGGCGTGCGGCCAGGAATCGATAAACGCGGCGGACTGTTTCGGGCTCGGCATTGGGGCTGATCTGGAGGAATTCATAGAAATTCGGAAGTGTCATTATGGTGTCCCCGGAGAGACGCTCCTCTTATTAAGATAGCCCGGAGCCCCTCATACGTAAATGCAACTATGGCGTCAGGGAGCTTAACGTTGACTGACGGATGCCAGAACCTGTCTGCGATGGAGTTCTCGCCCGGCGCCAAGTCTGGAAGCTGAGCTTACTTTTTTCCTTTGCCGGGCCCGCGGCTGCCCAGCAGTCCTTCCAGCTCTTCCTTGAACTCGCGCACGTCCTTGAAGTCGCGGTAGACCGATGCGAAGCGGATGTAAGCGACTGTATCCAGGCCCTTCAGATGTTGCATGATGAGTTCGCCGATTTCGCTTGCCGTCCGCTCCCGTTCCGGAGCATCCACCAGAAAGGTCTCCGCGGCGTCCACGATAGCCTCGAGTTTGCTGGCCGGGACGGGGCGTTTTTCGCAAGCGCGGAGCAGGCCACTGAGCACCTTCTGGCGGTCGAAGCGCTCGCGGCGGCCGTCTTTCTTGACCACCATGTAGGGGATTTCGTCGATGCGCTCGTAGGTGGTGAAGCGGCGATTGCAGCGCTCGCACTCGCGCCGGCGGCGGATGGAGTCGGCCTCCTTGCTCTCCCGCGAGTCGACGACCCGGTCCTGACCGAAACCGCAGTAGGGACATTTCATCTTAGGGCGATTTTAGCGGATTGGGTGAGTGTGGTGGCAGGAAAACAAGGGAATCGGGCTGCATAAATGGCCAGTGGAGTGCTATTCTGCTTTGGGAACCGTCATGGAGAGCCCACTTCAGCCCAATCTCGAAGAAATCGCTCGCCTGTGCAGGCGCTATCAGGTGCGCCGCCTGGCGGTTTTCGGCTCCATTCTGCGTGGGGACTTCGACCCGCTTCGCAGCGATGCGGACTTTCTGGTTGAGTTCGAGCCGGTTCCGGTTGCGGTCAGGATGAAAAATTATCTTGCCTTGCGGGAGTCGCTTGCCTCTCTGTTGTCCCGACCCGTGGACCTGATCGAAGACGGGGCGATTCGCAATCCATATATTCTCCAGAGCGTTTCCGAGCAGCAGCAAGTGCTTTATGCAGCGTGAAGCGAAGGCATATCTGTGGGACATCGCGAATTCGACGGCGAGCATTCGCGCCTTCACCGCCGGCAAGGATTTGAACGCCTATCTGCAGGATGAGTTGTTGCGTGCGGCTGTCGAGCGCAAGTTTGGGATTGTGGGCGAGGCGCTTTCCCAGCTACTGCGTAATTTTCCGCTGTATCGAAACAAGATCACGCTTGCTGGAGATGTGATAGCCTTTCGCAACCAGATCGTTCACGGCTACGCAAACGTCCGGGACGATATTGTGTGGGAGATCGTTCAGGTCTATCTTCCCCGGTTGCAAAGGGAAGTCGCGGAATTGCTCGAAGAGCCGGATAGCTAACGGCAACCGAATGGATCGGGTTGTTCGCCTGAATCATTGCTCCGTTCAACTAAGAAATTCGGCGATGGCCGCTACTACCGTTTGCTGCTCGTCTTGGCGGAGTTCGGGGAAGATGGGCAGGGCCAGGACTTCGCAAGCGGCGCGTTCGGCTTCGGGGAAGCTGCCCTCGGCGCAGCCAAGCCCCTTCAAGGCTTCCTGCAGGTGGAGAGGGACGGGGTAGTAGATCTCCGAGCCGATCTTGCGGGCGGTGAGGAACTGGCGCAAGGCGTCGCGGCGGGCGGTGCGGATGACGTACTGGTGCCAGACGTGGCGGCTGCTCCGCACCTCTTGCGGAAGCACAACGCCGTGGCTGGGATAGGGGCCGGATTCGGCCAGCCCGGCGGCGGCAAAGAGGGCATGGTAGCGCCCGGCCACTGTGCGGCGGGCCTGATTCCAGCCTTCAATGTATTTGAGTTTGATGGACAGGATGGCGCCCTGAATGCCGTCGAGGCGCGCGTTCCATCCCACCTCGTCGTGGTAGTAGCGGCGGCGCATGCCGTGCTGGCGCAGCATCCGCACGCGCTCGGCCAGTTCGCCAGAATTGGTGGCGACCATGCCGGCGTCGCCAGCGGCGCTGAGGTTTTTTGTGGGGTAGAAGCTGAAGGCGGCGGCATCGCCGAGCGCCCCGGCCTTCACTCCCTTCCACTCGGCGCCCCAGGCCTGGGCGGCGTCTTCGATGAGTTTCAGTCCATGCTCGCGTCCGAGACGGGCAAAGGCGGTCCAATCGGCGCATTGGCCGAAGAGGTGCACGGGGAGGATGGCGCGAATGGGGGTGGGTTGAGGGGCTTTCAGGACGGCTCGGACGGCTTCGGGGTCCAGGTTGAAGGTGGCGGGTTCGATGTCGGCGAGGACAGGAGCAGCTCCGGCGCGAAGGATGGCGCTGACGGAGGCAAAGAAGCTGAAAGGGGTGGTGACGACGGCCGTGCCTGGGCCTATTCCGGCGGCGGCCAGGGCCAGCCACAGGGCATCGGTGCCGGAGGAGCAGCCCAGCGCGTGGGCCACGCCCAGTTGTGCTGCCGCGGCGCGCTCGAAGGCGGCTACCGGCTCGCCCAGGATGAACTGCTGCGTCTCAAGCACAGCCCCAACCGCATCCAGCAATTCCTGGTGGAGCGGGCGGTACTGGCGCTTGAGGTCCAGCATGGGGACCGGCTGGGAGGTTGCGGCGGAACTCCGCTGGGGGGTGGGAGCATCTGGCACCCGTTCATTTTACCAGCCGCTCGAGTGAGCTGGGTCCCACGGCGAGGCGGCGCAAACCTGCTCCAGGGTA
This sequence comes from Occallatibacter sp., assembly GCA_049509715.1. Lineage (GTDB taxonomy): Bacteria > Acidobacteriota > Terriglobia > Terriglobales > Acidobacteriaceae > Telmatobacter. Next base: position 7,507 of record JBEKZR010000155.1, read on the forward strand.
GTGGCGGCGCGCAACAATTATTCTGAAAAATTTCTCCACAGTTGAAAAGGCCTGTGAATCCTTATAATCTTGTCACATTCCGGGATTAGGCGGCTCCGGGACTTCTGGCGCCGCGCCCGGGGATTTGTTTTTTCACGCACACAGTTTGGCTGCATCCAACCCCTCTAAGGAAAGCAGGAGATCGGCACATGGAAACCAAGCCGGCACAAAACATTCAGGACACATTTCTGAACACGGTTCGCAAGGACAAGACCGCAATCACGATTTATCTGGTCAGCGGCGTCAAGCTCACCGGAAAGATCCGGTCCTTCGACAAGTATTCGGTGCTTCTGGAAAACAACAGCCAGGAGCAGTTGATCTTCAAGCACGCCATTTCGACGGTGGTGACCAACCGGAATGTGATGTATACCGAGCATCGTCCGGTGGCCGCGCA
>JBEKZR010000156.1:0-7888 GCA_049509715.1 Occallatibacter sp.
TCCGGTTGTTGCGCCGCCGCAGGTTGCTGCGCCGCCTGGTTCAACTGGTTCTGCAACGCCGTAATCTGGTCCTGCAGGTCCTGAATCTTGGCGGTCGTTGGATCGACTACATCGAATCCTACCGCCACGCTGCCCTTGGTGTATACCGTAAGCGGCTGGCCGGCAGTTACAGCCGACGGCGTGAACTGCGCACTGGAGTTGACCGCGTCGGCCGTCCACGACGAGTCGTCATCGACTGCTTGCATAGTGACCTTCTGAAATCCCTGTTCGCGCAGCTTCTCCACAACCATCTTCGAGTCCATGTTCATCATGGGCCGTAGATCGACCGCGCTCGTATTCGGTGAAATCACGTTGACCACTGAAGCACCCAGCGTTTGCGAAAGGTAGTGCGAGGCGATGCGGTGAACATCTGCTCCGCTTGTGATGCCTGCCGTGGTCACCATTTCCTTGTTATAGGCAACGTCGCCGAAGATCTCCTTCGGGTTCGTCAATCCTCTCTCCGCATTGCAGCAGACCAGTGCAAAGATCTCTTCCAGCACCAAGCCGACCTTATCCAGTCCCAGCGGGCCAAGCCAGTAGCCCAGCGTCTGGAGCGTGATCAGTTGCTTTCGTCCCGGGAAGTGGCAAATGTCCGTGATCCGCCCGTCCTGAATCGTCAGGCACGCCAGAACAATGCGGTTGTCGCAGGGCGGCGGCGGGCAGGGAGGCACAATGGCATAGCACAGGCAATCGAGATATGCAAAGGCAATCAGCTTTTTCAGCTCCGCGGCAATTCCAAGATATGTGGCGATGTCCTGTCCGGAGACAATCTTGATTCCAGAAAGCTTCTCAAGCAGCGAACAATGCGTCAGAGTGGTATCAGCCGAGAAGAAGCTCTGCACAATCGAGAAGTAGTTGCACAAGGCTTGGTATGCTGCATCGGCCGATCCCTGTGAGTCGAGGTTTGGCATCTGTTCCGCCAAAGCCAGCAATCCTGCTGTGCACTCATCCAGTTGGTAAGTCAGCGATCCGGGTGACACAGCTTTCAGTTCAGCCGCTACCTCAGTTGCCGGCACCACACCAAGCTCAAAGCCCTCAACAATCCGCGTTGCTTCACATGCGCCGGCTGGCGCAGCGGTCGAAGTAGGCTGGGCCGTGCTCGAACTGGAGCAGGACCCGCTCGATGCCTGCGAGCTTCCATTGCCGCCATTCGATTTCCCGCTCCCGCAACCGCAACTGCATGTCGATTGCGACGTGGCGTTGGTCAGCGGCGTAACCATGCGCGACGACTGCTCGCGGTACTGAATCGTGATGCACCACTCCTGCTTGCTGCCCTTGCATGTGGGCGATGGGTTGTAGCGCAGCGGCGAGCAGTTGGCCGTCTGCTTCTTGGCCGGCGCGCAGCAAGCCTGGATCGCCTTCAGCACGTTGAAGTTCTGATTCTCGCAGACGATGACGTCGTTGCCGCACGGATCGATGGCGTAGCCGCTCTGCACCGTTACCCAGCCATCGCACTCGCCGCACACCACCTGCATTCCGCATACCACGCCCCACCCGTTCAGATAGCGGTTGTGCAGGCGGCTCTTGGCAAGCCAATAGGACTGCTCATTGTTCAGGTCCGCTTCGCTCAGCAGTTGCCCCGCAAAGAATCGTGTGCGGTCCAGGCACTGCAGCCCGGTGCATGCCGGGCAGCAGCATGGAGTCGCTGCGGTTGCCGTCACCCTGTTCACGGCTGTATTCGTCAGCCCTGTTGTATAGATAGCCATCGCTTTCCTCCGTTTCGTCCCATGCGGCCTGTGCCGCTGATCATGCTTACTGGCGGCTCACTTCCCCGCGATCATCCAACTCTCAAATGTCCCGCCCTCGAGGCCCAGATCGCTTCCCGCTGGAATCTCGCCCGTGGGCAACTGCGCCCGCACAAACTCCGAGCAAACCGCGCGCTTTGAGCCGTCCAGAACAAAATCGCCAAGAAAGCGCACTTTGACGCTGGTGAATTGCATGTCCACCTTCTCGATGACAAACGCGACGCCGTTGGCGGTTGAGCCCGTGGCAGCGGTTGCCTTGACGATCTGACCGGATGCGTCGATGTCGGCCGCCGAAATGTCGATCGGTTTGATCGTTCCGACCAATTGCACCCATTGAATTTCAACAGCGCCCGACACCTGCTTCGTCTCTGGTATCCACACCTGGAAGACGTACTCAGCATCGATCTGCGAGATGTCTATGCTCTGCGTAAACTGCATGGCAAGCACAAACAGCGGCTTGTTGGTTCCAATGGCGATGGTTAGTGCGCTCGGCTTTCCGTGAGTCCAGCTCAACGCCGCGATTCTTGTCAGCTTTGTTTCAAGCCCCGGTCCCGCTGGTCCCATCGGCCCTGATCCGCCCGGCAGACCGGGAGTACCGGGGATCCCCTGCTCTCCCTGTATGCCTTGCAGTCCCTGAACCCCCTGCACGCCTTGAATCCCCTGCGGGCCAGGATCGCCCTTAGGTCCTGCCGCGCCCGCTGGTCCCGGAGGTCCCTCAGGACCCGGCACTCCTGCCGCAGGACTCTGATCGAGCAGGCAGCGCACGGCCTCCGTCAACAGATCTGTGCTCACCAGCAATCTGCGGTCCGTCAGATTGTCGATCATGCTGTCGGTCACCGCAGCGTTGTACACGTAATCGGTAATTGTCGCCAGCACAATGCAGTTGCCGCCCGTGCAATCGGGACAGCCGTCAATGGCCTCGTCAAAAATGCCCGAGCAGTCGGTCTGCGAGATGTCAACAACCGCCACCGCTCCCGGAGTCTTGCTGTCGCCTACGTATGGAATGTAAAGCCGCGTGCCAGCCTTGTTGATCGCAACATCGCCGCCCGGAGCCACACCCGTTGCAACAGCCTCATCGAGAATCTGCGGCAGCTTCCGTTCCGCCGCGTGCTCATCCACCGGCTGAACCGATCCCGTTCCACTCGCATCCTTCTCGATGGCGTAGATCCAGCGTCCGCCGCTTGAAATGCACAACCCCGCCACTGGATTCGCGAAGCCAGTAATTGGATCGCCCAGCGCTGCAGCCGAAGCAGGATCGGGCCGGATGCCAACCAGATAGATCGTCTGCGCTATTGCGTCAAGAACCGCCAGCGTGTCTCCGGCTGAGTTGCTGGCGACGGCGAGCGCAGATGGATTCGTCGCTCCTGTGCCAACGGCAACCGTGGTGACGGCCAGATTCGACAGTTCCACCGCGGTTACATTGCTGCTGCCGCCGTTGGCAACGTAAGCGTACTTTCCGCTCGCGCCTACCGCCACATCGGAAGGGCCCGTACCAACAATGATTGTTGTGGGCGCAGCTGGAGTGGATGAGGTCGTGATGTCCGTAGCCCAGATCATCGCTCCCGCAGCTGAGTTGACTGCTATCAGCCGGTCATCCGGCGCCGGCGCAACTGCCAGGCTCACCGGCTTCCCGGCTCCGCCGGTTACAGTTAGCGTGCTCACAGTCTTCGTGAAGTCGGAACTCAGCACCGCAATCTGCGGATCGGGTTGCGTGACTGAGCCAGGCGTCGGAGGCTGAAGCGCGACATACACGAAGTCGCCCCCCGGCGAGACAGCGACGCCGAGCCCCGTGTCATTCACGAAGCTCTGCGACCCGGTAATCGAGCCATTGTCCGTATCGACTGCGTAAAGCGTCGCTCCCGAAGAGGCATTGGCCAGCACATACAGACTCTTGGTTGACTCACTCAGCGCCACGCTCACCGCGCCCGCAAGCGCCAGCGTTTCATCCCACTTCAACAGAACACCGGCGGGATCGCCATCGCTCTTCTTCGGATCGATGATCACATCGAAGGAGTAGCCATCGACAATTCTGTTGGGCCGGCATGCTGCGCCGTTCTGGCTGCACTCGTCAAAGACTGCGGGCACATTCTCCGCCGCGCACTCTGCGTAGTCCACGCAGATCTGGATCGTGTGCTTGGCCGAATCGGGCTGCGAGGCCGGCCCGTTCTGCGCCTGCCAGTTGGTCCGAAACTTCTCGCGGAAATCGAAGTACTCTTCCTGCTGAATCACGATCTCGCGCCCGCAGCAGTCCACGGCTGTGCCTGGCTTGATCAGCACATACTGCGGTTCGCAGGCGGGGTTCGGATGCTCCACCACTTTCAGGCCGCAAACAGCTCCCCATCCGTGCAATTGTTGATTGTGTCGGCGCAGCTTTCCGAGAAAGTACCGCTGCTCGTCGGTAAAATCGCGTTCCACAAGCAGCTTGCCCGTAAAGTAGTTGTTGCGCGCGAGCTGCGGAATGTCGCACTCGACGCAAACTCCGCCCTGCGTCGATGCGTTGTGCTTGCAGTTGCAGTCGCCCATCTTTGCCCTCGCTTTCTCAGTTCAGCAGCGTCGCCGAACCTACTGTTGCCTCGCGTCCCACGCGCATCGACGGTCTGTCCGCCGGCCTGCCTGGAACGCCCAGCACTGTGTCGTATCCAAGTGTTCCCTGTCCTTCAATCACGCCCAGTGGGTAGCTGCCCACAATCGTGTCCACGCCGATAAAAGACTGAATGCCAACACGGAAGCGCGGCTCTGCCCAGCTGACGCTGGCCACCGTGTGCGCCGGTTGCTCAATCTGTACGATCTGCTGCAAATTCTGCAGGTCTTCGTCGCCGGCGCCGCTCCATCGAGGCACAATCACTAGGAATTGATTGGCGTACTCGTTGAATATATCCAGACTCGGATCGCCATAATCGATCAGCCTGAAGCCGCCAATTGTCGAGTTCGCACCAATCTGCAAGCGCTTCATCACGTCCGATCCAAACACCGACGAGCAGTCGCCAAGCGTCGACTGGTTCACAATCAGCCAGCGCCGCAGACGAAACATCTCAAGAATCGATGGCCGCACTCCTGCGTAGAGTTCAATCGCCAGCCTGAGCCCCTGCGGTGTGCCCCGCAGCGCAAAGAGCTTGTGCGCCTGCTTCACCAGTTCGCGCCGCTTCTCTACCGGCCAGTTGCTGCTGAGCGTGAGCCCCAGCCACGACGCCAGATACGAGAGAAAGTCGGTGCCTCCCATGTTCTTTCGATTGGCCGGCGTCGCCATCGGATCGAAGTAGCGCGCAATCGCCGTAACGCGATCGTCGATTGTTCCACGAAGTGTGTCGAAGATCGACAGAAAGCGATCGAGAAAGTCGGCTCTCACTGCATCCTGGCGATACACCGCGGGCAGATACTGTAACGAAGAGGCGCGCGGATACTCTACACGCACCCGAGTAATTTCCGGCGTCTCGGCGCCATCCCCGCTCAGCGTCAAACGCAACCAGAGATACCGCGCCGGCGCGCTCAAGATCAGGCAATCCCAATCGCGGCCCGCGCTCGATGTATCGATCTGCGCGGTAGCCCAGCGGCTGTTCGGCAGGCTCAACACCTCGTCCGTGCTCTTTGCGGACTCTGAAGTAAACGTGTCAACCCGCACCGATGCGCTTTGCGGCACGCACCCCGACAGCACCACCCGGTGCCACACGCAGCGGTACGTCTTGCTGTCCAGCGGGCCCGCAATGTAGCTCCCGCTTTGTGGATACGCCGCCGCCGGTTCAAGCTGGCAGACGCTCTGCGCGCCGTCGGCAAGCAGCGGCGCACCGCTGCGGTCAAACACCATGGAAGCCGCAAAGGCCTGCGCCGAACCGCAGCAGTGGCAGCCTTTCCACGCACCATCGCCCACCGGCTGATAAAAGTACACCTTGCGCGTCAGGCAGTCGCTCAGGCAGATGTTTCCATTCATGTCCACCGCGACTTCCACTGGCGTAAACCGTCCCGCAATCTCCGCCGGCTGATCCACCGTGCCCAGGAACTTGCCCTCCGCATCCAGCACAACCACATTCGACGAGCCATCCTGGATTACGTACACGCGACCCTTCACATCCACTGCGATTCGCGTGGGCTTGCTCAGTGCCGGTTGCCCCTTTCCTGCGCCATCTGAAGCAAGCCTCCAGCAGCCCGATGCATCGAAGAAGTGGACAAGGCCATTTGCGTAGTCTGAGACATACACTCTCCCATCGCCGTAGACAGCCACGTCCCACGGCCGCCATGTGTCCGCCGGATACACCAGCCTGCTCTTTTTCGTTTCCGTTGGTGGCTCCACGGCAGGCACGGCTGCCTCAAGCGAGTAACCGTCTGCACTTTTCTTCACGCAGAACGGTCCCCATACAGCGCGAAGAGCAACATCTTGAAGCGAGAACATCTGCACACGATGATTGCCCGTATCCGCAATGTAGAGGTTGTCGCAATTGGAGATCGCCATGCCGTGCGGGTGCTTCAACTGCCGCGGCTCGCTGCCGTACCCGCCGACGCAATGCACAATCTCACACTTCTGCGAGCAACGGTCGAATCGCTTCAGCTCGCAGGTCGCGCCGTCCAGAATGTACACATCGTCGCGGCTGTCAACGGCTACGCCTATCGCACTCGTGAGCCCGCCAAAGCTGCCTGCTTTGTCGATAAGCGGCCGCAGCGAACCTGGCAGCGGCTGCAGCGTCATCGCACGCCCGTCGTCGGCAAAGACAACGTTCGTGGATGAGGCCGTTCGCCAGCCCACGATGCCGTTCATCAGATAACTTGGCGTCTGCTTGCTCATAATCGCTCAGGAACCGGTGCTGTAGGCCACCTGAATGTTGTGGCCGAGTGGATCGTTGTACAGCAACTCGCCAGGATTGATCGGCACATCGTGGCAAAGCTGCTGACGCATGTTGTCGAGAATCAGAATCAGTTGATCAGTATTGACACGCTGCACTCCGGAAATGCCCAGCAGAATACGATAGACATCGGAGTAGTAGATTTCGCCGCCAAACGGCCAGCCAGTTCCATCCGGGCCGCCAGCCAGTGGGCTGAAGAATGTGCTCAGCGCCTGCACGGCCGCATTCTGCACCGTTGCCAGGTCTGAGCCCGGCTGAACAACAAGGTTCGCCTGCACGCGAATCTTCCGGTACGTCGGCCCCATCGCGTACACCTCGGTGGTTAGCAGCCGGTGCGCATCAAGGTACTGGCATACAGCCTGTAGCGTGGTCTGGTTCGGCGTGGGATTGGCGGCCGGCGAGTTGGGAACCACAACCACCGTCACAACGCCAGGCACCTGCCCGTTGGGAAAGTCGGGATGGTAGAGCGGCAGCGCATTGGCGCGCGCAACATTGGCGCCCGGAGCCTGCGTGGCCAGATACTCGAAGTCGCTGTCCGTCACGGCGCGATTGTTGCTTTGCAGCGCCAGCGGGGCGCGCAGCTTCGCATCGGCCACGCTCTCCTCGTCGGTACCGCCCTGTGACGGAGCGTAATTCGTCACCGCATTCACTGACGACACATAGCTTTGAATCTGCGTAATGCTCGCTGCCGGAAGATTCCCCGCGCTGCCGCCGCCATAGCGATAGCTGCTTGCAACAATGTTGTCCGTCGGGCTCGATAGATTCACGCCGGGAATGCGTCCGTGCACGCCATCGCCGAACGTAATAACTCCTGTTGTCCGGTCCAGCATGAAATTGGGGTCGTCAGCTCCCGAAGCGAAGAAGTCATCCACCTGCTGCCAGGTCATCGGTCCCTGGCCCTCATCCACGGTCAATTGCAGGCTCGTCACCTGCGCGGTCGTGCCGTCGGAGTTTGTCACCGAAATCGGTGTTGGCAGCACAACAATCGGTGAGTTCGCCGTTGTAAATGTCTGATTCGGCGTTCCGTCGCTGCCGCCAAGAATCTCATTGGTGATAGTTACCGCCTGCGTCGCCTGCACTGTATTCGTAAGAATCGATGCAACCTGCGGAGGCATCTCGTAGCTTGTGGTCACGGCGCGCGCGCGAATCCAGTAGAGGCTGGTCGCAATCTGGCCCACCGGCGCGGCCTGAATCAGTGCCGGCCCGCTGAACTGAATATGCCCGTTCTGGCTGAAGGCCCGCGTGCCGTCGCTCGACAGCGAGATGGGGCTC
>JBEKZR010000157.1:0-7875 GCA_049509715.1 Occallatibacter sp.
CTGGCGGTCATGCCGTCCTCGATGACAGCGCCCTTGGGATCGATGAGCCGCAGCGCGCCGCCGGTGAACTCGATGGACTCGTCTTCGTTGATAAGGCCGAGGTAGTTGGAGGGGAAGTTAGCGAAGACCTTGATCTCCTGCTTGAAGGAGCTGGCGATTTGCTTGTAGGTGGTCAGCGCCAGCTTGAGGTTGGCGTATGCCTGGGGAATCATGGAGAGCATCTCGTCCCTGTGAGCAGATGTCAGCGGCTCGGTGACGCCGCCGGGAACCACCCAGCCGGTATGGATGCGCTTGGTGCCGAGCAGCTCAATGATGTGCTGGCCGAAGCGGCGCAGACTGATGCCTGCCAGGCCCAGGTCGGGCCGGGCGGCCGCGACGCCTAAGATGTTGCGCGCCGCGGGATCGGACTCCATGCCCAGCAGCAGGTCGGGCGAGGAGAGATGGAAGAAGCTCAGCGCATGGGACTGGACCAGCTGGGCCATATTCAACAGGCGGCGCAGTTGCGCGGCGGTATGCGGAATGCGGACCGACATGATGGCTTCGCAGGCCTTGGCCGAGGCCAACAGGTGCGAGACCGGGCAGATGCCGCAGATGCGCGCCGTGAGGCTGGGCATCTCGTAGAAGGGCCGGCCTTGAGAGAACCTTTCAAAGCCGCGCACCTGCGTGACGTGGAAGTGCGCGTCCTCAACCTCGCCCTGGCCGTTGAGTTGGATGGTGATCTTGCCGTGGCCTTCGAGGCGGGTTACGGGATCGATGGTGATGGTCTGGGTCATGACTCGGTCTCCAAGGGCTCAGGCTCCAAAGCGGGTGAGGGCCGGAATATCCAGCGGCGCACCGGTTACCAGCGCGGTCAGCGCTGTGTGAAGTGTGTCGGCCGAGGGCGGACAGCCGGGCAGGAAGACATCCACTTTCACGAATTCGTGGATGGGACGCACGACCTTGAGAAGCTTGGGCACCACGACGCAGGGAATCTGCTGCTGCAAGCTGGCGTTCTCGATGTACGCGCGGTTCAGGATGGCTTCCGGGCCGATAGGATTGCGCATGGAGGGCACGTTGCCGGCCACCGCGCAGTCTCCCATGGCGACCAAGAGTTTGGAGTGGGCGCGAATCTTCTGGATCTTCTTCTCGTCGTCCACCGAAGCAACGGCTCCCTCGACCAGAGCGATGTCCACCTCGTCGGGGAACTCCTTGGCGTCCACGATGGGGCTGTAGACCACATCGACAAACTTCGCCAATTCGAGGATCCGTTCGTCTATGTCGAGGAACGACATGTGGCAGCCCGAGCATCCGTCCAGCCAGACCGTCGCCAATTTCAGTTTGCTCATAGCGCTTCCCTCATCAGGTTCAGGTAAGGCAGAAACTCAGGATGCTTGGGATGATCGACGCCGACCTTGCTCTTGTCGAAGAGTGCTCCGGTGGGGCAGACCTGCACGCACTTGCCGCAGTCGGTGCAGCTGCTGGCATGGCCCCAGTCGACCATCAGGTCGCTGACGATGCGCGAATTGATGCCGCGCGAGGCAACCTGCCAAACATTGGCGCCCTCCACCTCGGAGCAAACCCGGACGCAGCGCGTGCACAGGATGCAGCGATTATGGTCCAGAACGAAACGGGCTTGCGACATATCGACGTGCAGCCGAGGATTGTTGTAGGAGTAGCGCACGTGGGTGACGCCCAGATCGCGGGCCAGAGACTGCAACTCGCAACGGCCGTTGGAGACGCAGACCGAGCAGATGTGATTGCGCTCGACCAGCAGCAGCTCGACGGCGATGCGGCGATAGTGGGTGAGTTTCTCCGAGGTGGTCCTGATCGACATTCCTTCCTGCACAGGAGTGGTGCAGGCGGGCAGCAACCGGTCAGTGCCCGCCAGTTCGACCATGCAAACGCGGCAAGCTCCCACCGCGCTCAGTCCCTTCAGGTAGCAAAGCGTCGGAATCTGCTTACCGGCGGCCTGGGCAACCTCCAGGATCGTCTGTCCTTCCTCTGCGGTCACGAGTTCGCCGTCAATTCGGACGGAAATCTTTTTGATGGACAACGCGGCGCTCCTTTCTCTCTCTTTGGTTCTCAACTGGCGCTGACGGCAACTTTTACATCGCAACGAAGGCAGCGGCGGCATTCCTCCAGCGCCTCCTGGGTATTGAGGCCATCGACGACCTCCTGCTGGGAGCGAACGCGAGCCTCCACGCTGACGTAACGGCCAACGTGACGGTGGATGAGGCTGGGCTCGGCCGGCGCATGGTGGCTGTATTCGAACTCCGGGAAGAGCCGATCCCAGCGTTGTTCGCCCATCAGGCCCAGGTCAATGTTTTGCGCCGCCTGCTTGCCGCAACCCATGGCGCTGGAGACGTTGGACGCGCCGGTGATCAGGTCTCCACCGGCATAGATGTTGGGGCGGCTGGTCTCGTAGGAGAAGCGATCCGCGACGATCGTGCCCTCCTCCTTAAGCTCCAGGCCGGAGGCGCGGCAGAAGTCCTTATCGAAGGTCTCGCCCACGGCCAGAATCACACTGTCGCAATCGAAGCGCCGCACCTCGTCGGTGAGGATGGGTTTTCTGCGCCCGGAATTGTCGTACTCTCCCAGCCGCGTCTTGACGATCTCGATGGCCTTCACATTGCCCTTTGCGTCGCCCACGATGCGATGCGGGGCGGCAAGAAAGACAATCCGCACTCCCTCTTCCTCGGCCGCCTGAATCTCCTCGTCGATGGCGGGCATATCCTTGCGCTCGCGGCGGTAAAGAATGGTGACGCTGGCGCCCATGCGCACCGCGCTCCGCGCGGAGTCGATGGCCGCATTGCCTCCGCCGATCACCGTAACCCGGGCGCCTATCGGCATCTTCTCTTGTTTGGCCGCCGCTTCCAAAAACGGCAGCGCCGGATAAACTCCCCTCAACTCCGTTCCAGGCAGACGGATCCCGGATTCCTTCCAAGTTCCGATGGAGAGAAAAACGGCATCGAAGCGACTAGCCAGCTCGTCCAAGGAAAGATCGGCTCCAACCCTGGTGTTGAACTCCATCTTGACGCCCATGCCCTCGATCAAGTCCAGCTCCCGCCGCAGCACCGACTTAGGCAACCGATACTCGGGAATGGCGAAGCGCAGCATCCCGCCCGCCTCGCTCCGCTCTTCGAAGACGGTGACGTCGTGGCCGAGCATGGCAAGATAAAATGCCGCCGTGAGGCCGGTGGGACCGGAGCCGACCACGGCAACCTTGCGGCCGGTAGGCTCCAGCCTGCCGGCGCGCAGGCGCTCCAGCATCGGATCGAAGCGATCCGACTGATAGATCGCGTCCGCAATGTGGCGATGCGCCTCGCGCATATTCACGGGCTCATCGATGGACTGGCGGCGGCAACGATTTTCGCAGGGGTGCTGGCAGACCCTTCCCGTGGAGGCGGGCAGCGGATTGTCGAGGATGACGGAGACAAAGGCCTCTTCCAGCCCTCCCTCCTTGTAAAGCTGGAGGAAGCGTGGAATGTTCATGCGCAACGGGCAACTGTTTTCACAGGGGGACAAGGCCAATTCCTGGCAGACGCCGGCGCGGCAGCGGTGGGCCACAATATGGTCTTCATATTCCTTGCGGAAGTGGCGAATGGTGGTGAGCACCGGATTGGGCGCCGACTGCCCCAACCCGCAGAGCGAAGATTCGCGAATCATCCTCCCCAACTCATCCAGCAGGCCCATATCCTCCGCGGTGCCACCGCCGGCGGTGATGGAATTGAGGATGCGCAGCGCCTTGTTCAATCCCACCCGGCAGGGGACGCACTTGCCGCAGGACTCGGAGTGAGTGAATTCGACGAAGAAGCGGGCCACGTCGACCATGCAATTGTCTTCGTCCAGCACGACCATCCCGCCGGAGCCCATGATGGAGCCAAGCTGCGCCAAGCTCTCGTAATCCACCGGCGTTTCGAACATTTCCACGGGAATGCACCCGCCGGAGGGCCCGCCGGTCTGCACGGCCTTCACGCGCCGGCCGGATACCGCACCCTCGCCAATGTCGTAGATGAAAGTCTTGAGCGGAGTGCCCAGCGGCATCTCCACCAGCCCGGTGTTCTGTATCTTGCCCACCAGCGAGATGACCTTGGTTCCCGGGCTCTTCACGCTGCCCGTTTCAGCGAACCAGGCGGGGCCGCGAGTGACGATGGGGGCCACATTGCACCAGGTTTCAACGTTGTTAATGTTGGTCGGCTTGCCATAGAGCCCCTTCTGCGCGGGAAAGGGCGGACGGGGATGAGGACGGCCGGCGAAGCCTTCCAGGGAGGCAATGAGAGCCGTTTCCTCGCCGCAAACGAAGGCGCCGGCCCCCTGCACCAGTTGAATGTCGAAGTTGAAGCCGCGATCGAGAATGTTCTTGCCCAGCAGACCGGACTCCCGCGCCTGCTCGATGGCCCGATTGAGGCGGCGCACCGCCAGCGGGTACTCGGCACGCACATAAACGATGCCTTCGGTGGCGCCCATGGCGTAAGCGCCGATGATCATGCCCTCCAGAAGGGAATGCGGATCTCCTTCGATCTCGTTGCGATTCATATAAGCGCCGGGATCGCCCTCATCGGCATTGCAGATGATGTACTTGACGTCGGCCTTGGCCTTGGCCAGAAAATCCCACTTGTTGCCGGTGAGGAAGCCTGCGCCGCCGCGTCCGCGCAGCTTGGAGGCCTTGATCTGTTCAATCACGCTATCGGGGCGCCCGTCGATCAGAACCTTATAGAGCGCCTGGTAGCCGCCGACGGCGATGTACTCCTCAATATCCTCGGGATTGATGAGGCCGCAGTTCCGCAAGACGATCTTCTTTTGCCCTTTGTAAAAAGAGACCGCGTTCCAGGACGGGATATCGGGATAACCCTGCCCGTAGCTCACGTGCGCGGTGATGTGATCCCATTCCTCGATCTTGCAGTAGACCAGATCGGGAGGTATCGTCTGCGTCGCGATGCCCTCCAGAATGCGCGCCGCATCGTTGACTTGCACGTGCCGCAACATCAACAAGGGATAGCCGGGAAGCCGGACGTTCACCAGAGGCTCCTGATAGCAGCCGCCGAAGCAACCGACGCCGGTCAGTTGCACATCCAGCCCGTTTCTCTGGATCGCTTCGTTCAAGGCGTGAAAGACCTCTTCGGCGCCATTGCCGCGACCGCAGGTTCCCATCCCCACCGCCAGGCGCGGAACGGCCGGTATCAGCTTGGCAAGCCCGGATTCCCGGACCGCGTTAAAGGCGCCAATATCCAGAATTCGCAGCATTATTTCCTCCCCCGTATCAACGCCTTCACTTCCCGCTGCAGCGTACGCTCATTGACGCGGCTCAGGATATGGTGATTCACTTCGACAACCGGGGCCAAAGCGCACTGGCCGAAACAGGCCACCGTGCGAATGGTGAAGCGGCGATCGGAAGTGGTAAGCGCCAGCTTATCCGCCTCGCTCGCATCGCCCATATCACTTCCCTTCAGCCCCAGGTCCAGGCAAACCTTCTCTAGCAGGTCGCGCGAACCGCGGGTGTGGCAGGCAGTGCCGCGGCAGACGCAGATCACGTTGTCGCCTTGCGGATCGAGGTTGAACAGCGCATAGAAGGTTGCGACGCTGTAAACCCTTGCCGGCGGAACCCCGGTCTTGTTCGAGATGTACCGCAACGACTCCATGGGCAGGTAATTATGCGCATTGGAGGACTGCACCGCCTCCAGGATGCCCAGCAGAGCTCCGGGGCGCTCCCCGTGCTCGGCAATCGCCTGGTCGATCAGCAGTTTCTCCTGAGCGTTCAGGACTTCATTGGCGACACTCTGCATCATTCCTCCCTCAATGTCCGACGCAACCGTTAACCCATCTCGCGGCGCAGATCATTTTTTCCCGCGACTCATACCGCGGCACTCCTCGAAACCGGAGACAACCATCCATCCCCGCCTGGCGATGGCCATGCCTTCGATGACCCGATGCGGATCGCTTTCCATGACCCTGCGATCCATGAACGCGCCTGGATCACTCTCGTCGCCTTTGCGGACCACGCATATCAGGTCGCAGGAGGCCTTTCAATCAGCGCTTGGCGGGCAAAACCATTCTTGCGCATGGTGCCGTGCACGATCTTCCAACGCTTGCCGCCGCCGGGTAGCGGCGGAGGCGTGAAAGCCGGCACAATTCCCTTCCCCATGCAGACAATCAGGTTGCAAGGCGATGGAACTCTAGCGCCTTGCACGTTGCCTAACTCAAATGGTATCTGCGGGGGGCATCGTCCATCGGTGATAGGGGTCACTGGTGGTTGGCGGCTATTTCATGCTGGGGCAACGGAAAGGCGGGGATCCGCTCGAGCGTGGATTGGTGAGAGGGGCCTGGCTATCCCAGCGGCGGAAGGTGGCCGGAGATGCCGAAGAGGAAGATGATTCCGATGATGAAACTGTAGGCCGCGCCGGTCCAGGCGATGGCGTGGTAGAAGCGGGGGTGATGGCCGCTGGCGTTAAAGGCGCCGCCCATGGAGGCGGTCATGAGGGCATTCATGGCGACTAGGCCCAAGGAGAAGGCCGCCAGGCCCATCATGCCGCGCGAGGTTCCGCCCAGATTGGCGGTGAGGAAGAAGAGAGCCAACTGGCTGGGAGTTTCAGCGCCGACGCCGTGCAGGATGCCGATGACGAAGACGGATTTTCCGGTGTAGAGCCACTGGAAACGCCTGGGCCTGGGGGCCTGCCGGTTACCCATGCGGCGCACCTGCCAGGCCAGCCAGAGGACGCCGTTGATGGCGATAGCCAGCCGGCTTTCGATGCGGCTATGGCTGTGGCCGTGCGCTTCTTTGCGGAGGATTCCCGCGGCCACGCCGATGCCGAGAACGATGAGGGTGAGTCCGATGATGCGCTCGGCCCAGTGGTCCAGGCCCTCGGGCAGGCCCAGGTGCAACTGGAGGACGGCGATGCCGAGGACCACCACGGTAAAAGCGTGGCCCAGGGCGTAGGTCATGCCCAAACGCAATCCGCTGCGCCAGTTGCGCTGCACGGCGGTGATGTCGGAGATGGCGGCCAGGTGATCGTAGTCAAAGCCGTGGCGCAGGCCCAGGAGCAGGCAGGAGCCCAGCGCGGCATCGAGTTTCCAGTCGCCGAAGATCGGTATCACGAAAATCAGTATAAGGCATACGCGGCGCGATTGGGGTGGCGGCGGTCACGCGGTGGTGGGCGTCCAGAAGATTTGGCCGGACTACCTGTCGGTGCAGGAGTAGCAAGGGTCGATGGAGGCCTGAATCAGGGGCGTGTCCGCCAGGCGGGCTCCCATCACCATCCAGCGGATGGCCGGCATGTTGGCAAAGGTGGGCGTGCGCACGTGGACCCTGGCTGGATTCCTGGAACCCTCCTTCCAGGAGACGCTGTACATGACTTCGCCGCGCGGCGCCTCGACCCGGCTGGTGGCCGTTCCGGTGGTGAAGACAAACTTCTCGTCGGCGGTGTGGAACTCGCCGGGCGGCAGCTTGCTGAGCGCCTGCCTTAGAATCTTGCAGCTTTCCATAATTTCGAGGGCGCGGACCAGCAGACGGGCGCGCACGTCGCCGTCAGGTTGGACCGGCGCGTCGAACTCCATCTCCGCGTAGGCCGCGTAGGGCGCGTCGCGGCGAAGGTCCTGGGGCAGCCCGGAGGCTCTTGCCGTAGGCCCTACAACGCCGCAGGAGACTGCTTTCTCCAGGGTCAGGACGCCGATGCCCGCGCAACGCGAGCGAGCCGTTTTGCTGGTGGTGAAGATGGGGATGATGGTGCGCGACATCTCCAGTTCCAACGCCTCGACCATCTTCAGAATGGACTGGGGATCGGTTATGTCGCGATTGACGCCGCCGATGCAGTTCATGGCGTAGTTGACGCGGTTGCCGCTGATGGCCGCGAGCACATCCATCACCTTCTCGCGAATCTCGAAGCAGGTCATGAACATGGT
>JBEKZR010000158.1:0-7810 GCA_049509715.1 Occallatibacter sp.
ATCCCAAGCTTAGCAATATGGATATCGAGGTTCATCGCGCGGGGCGTACCTTCTATGCGCACAGTGCCGTGTTGTTAAATACACCGAGCCGCGAACTGAACAGTTTTTTGTCGGTCAACGGCTGGCAGTATGTCGCAGCGGCCAAGTACCTGGGCCTGCCGGGCATGATAAATCGCGCGCTCAGTAGCTTTTCCCCATCGGTTGGGGCCCCCGGCGCAACTGATGCCACGCTCTCCGGATCGGATGTGGAAAGCCTGCTCGCGCGTCAGGCAAACAATGAGCTATCGCCCGAGCAAATGGCGCAGGAGCTGGCCAGTTTGCTGCAGCGGCGCAGGCGCGAACAGAGTGCTGGCAATCCGGTCACCATCACGCAGGATCTCGTGGCAGCTTCCGGCGTGCCGGCACCGGTATGGGAAGAGGCGGGTCAGGAGATGCTGGAGGCGCTCCTGCCTTTCGAGATCGGCCGCCCGGTTGGGCTATCGGACGCCGGGGCGCCCTCCGGAGCGCGCGCTACCGCCACGCGACTGGGATTAGAAGATGTATTTCTCTATTCCGACTTTCCCATCGTTACGGCGACCTATGGATTCAGCAGGACTGCCTACACGCCCAACGATTGTCGTCTCAATGCCTTTCCGTCAGATCCGAATTTTTCTGGCCGTCTGCCCATATTCGTCGATCGTATCCGGGCCGATGCCATTTCTGTCAGGCTGGAGCCGGAATCGGTCCTTCAGTGGCTTCGCACCAATGGTTTGGCACCTGCAGTTCCCGCCGGAACCAATCCATCAATGTCCGCGAGGTCTTATTTGGTTCAACTATTCGCAGGCGCAAATCTGCGCGAGACCATCCGTGGCAACGACGAACTCCGACTCGTTTTCGGCCTGCTGCACTCCCTTGCGCATCTGTGTGTCCGCCAAGCAGCCGTGTTGTGTGGCCTGGATATGACAAGCATCTCGGAGTACATACTGCCGCGTGCGTTGACGGTTTCGATTTACTGCAATCACCGGGATGGGGCCAGAATTGGTGCCCTGACAGCATTATTCGAGCAATCGTTCACAGAATGGCTGCGCTCGGTTCAGTCCGAGAGCCAATGTATCTACGACCCGGTTTGTAGGGACCGTGACGGCGCGTGCCATACCTGTACCCATCTTGCCGAGACGAGTTGCCGCTACTTCAACCTGAACCTAAATCGTGCTTTTCTCTTCGGCGGAACGGACCCCATTCTTCAGAGGCGCGTTGTCGGGTACTGGGAGGGCCTCAGTGTTTAGCGTGCAGACCGAGACCAGCACTTCATCGACAGATTTGGTCATCACGGCTCCCGCTGAGATGATTGCACCACTGGCGTACTCTGCCCGTTGCCGACAGACTCTGGGGGTCCTCACCGAACTGATCGCCGCCGCGACTGATCGGCTCATAATCTCCGCGCCGTTCCTCCAGCCTGGGGCAGGGATCTCTACCGGCGTTCTCAATGCGGCGCTGAAAGCGGCTTTGCAACGCGGCGTGAAGGTAGAGCTTGTGACGACCGGGCAAAGCCTGTCGGGTCTCGACATTGCTTCGCTAAAGTGCGTCAGGCCGGGCTGCCTGCGGGTAAGCCAGCCCACGACAAACGTGCTTGACCCAAGATTGTTGGGGTCGCACGCCAAGTTCTGCGTGTCGGATGGTGTCGCCGCCTACATTGGCAGCGCCAACCTAACAGGTCCCGGCTTGGCCGGACACATCGAACTCGGCGTCCTCGTGCGCGGGCCGGTCGCCAAGCAAGTCGAAGAGTTCTGGATGCTATGTCATCAGCTGGGCCTATTCATCGAAGTTTAGTCAGTCGTAAATTCCTACCAAACAGGCCGCCGCAGCTCGAAGCAATAGGCCGACCCGGAAACGCCCCCAAAGGCGAAAAGCCAGTTGTCTCGTGAAACGCCTCCCTCTAAATGCGTAAGAGAAGACTCTTGGCATTATTTTTCTGTACGTGATAATCCGGTTTATCGGGTGCCCGGTCGGCCTGGCGTACCCTCTTCTGTGGTGACTGAAGCTTTCTTCAGCATCTCTTCGTAGTGCTTTTGAATGAAGTACGGATTGTTGCATTGATCGAATTTAAACTCGATGGCGTTCGTTTCATACAACCCGCAATTGATCAACTCCGCATCGGCGCAGTCAAATAACGCAAAATTGAGTCCCTTTCCAAGCAAGCTTTTGTAGCCGATGCCATCGTAACCATGCGCGCGGAATGCCTCAGCCAGGATCTGTGTCGGCACGTACTCTGTCACAGGCTCGTCCGGAGTGACCGGCCGCGAGAAAGCATAGCCGATTTCTCCCCATGCAATCTGTTCGCGTTTTTCCGCAGGTATTTCCCGTGACATCGTGTGCAGGAGCCAATTCGGGAACATTCTCTTGTCCTTTGTACAGTCCACCACGACCACGGCGCGCATGATTTTGAACTGCGCCAGCGAAATGTATGACCCCACCCACGGACGAACCTCCGCCATTGCGACTTCTTTGGAGGATGCCAGGTACAAGCATGGAATTCCTTTCGGATTGACGCGCCCATCGCCTACAAATTCCGCCTTCGGCACCATTCGTTCGGGTCCGAATGCATCGGGAACATCAAACTCCTCCTCCGTTCCTGCATTCTCCACGCTCCACGTATAACCCCTTTGTGCCCGCCACAGAACCGTACCCTTATCGATGGACTCCTTTCGTGTTTGACTGGTTTCCATCACCGCCGCGAGGAAATGGCGTACCTCTTTATCGAAGACGTACCGAGTTTCCCGCTTCACGGTTTGCTCGAATCGGCGATAGCTTTCAGGGGAGGAGAACTCTGCCATGACTTTTCAGCGTACCACTCTACCCAAGAAGATGCATTGCGGCCGTCGCCCGGTCTGCTGCGCGATAATCCGGTTTATTACGTAGAGTTTGACCCGAGTCGATACCTGCTGTGAATTACGTTTGTGGAGTGAGCAAGTTTCCCCACAGCTATGTTGACCACCTTCCAATAACATCTGATTTTGGAAGGGTGAAACCGGCCGGTTTCGGCGCTGTGGAATCAGGCACTTAATGCGCGCATTTTGGGAGGGTTTTTGGAAGGGGGCTGGAGGGGAGGAAGCCGGGTGGGCGTCCCCGTAAAGCGGTGGCGGCACCGGCACATCCAAGGCTCTCCACGCAACAGGGCGGCTCCGGCCTGAGTCGAACCGGCGGCAGCGGTGGCAGGCGCAGGAATAGGCAGTCCATCACCGCGACCGCGTAACGGAGAGCCCTGCCGGTTCCTTGCGCCCCAAGCGATGGGTGATGGGCAGCAGCGGCCAACTCCAGTTCCCGATGCGGCTCCCGTCGTCGTGCAAGTCTTGCGCGAGGGCAATCCCCGATTCGGAGTGGCCTTCCCACCGCGCCCCGGTACTGTGAGCAACAGTCACAAGCTTGCTGCTTGGGGCTGGAGCGCCCGGCATGCCGTGCCGACGCCGATGCCCAGTTGCTGGGAGATGACCCGCCACGAGGCGCCGGTTGCCCGAAGTGCAGCGACCTGTTTGGCTTCCACGGCCGTACGCGGGCGTCCCAATTTCTTGCCCTTCGACTTAGCCGCAGCCAAGCCAATGCGGACACGGGAGCGGATGAGTTCCCGTTCGAACTCCGCGATGCTGGCGAAGATACCCGGCACGACCATAAGCCCGACCACGATCACCAGGATGGCTCCAATATGCCTCCGGGCATCGGCAGGCTTCACAAGGCCGAGGATCAGCTCGTAGACGGTCAGAGGGAATGTGATGGCCGCGAGGATCCTCCGGAAGATCAATGCCCTTTGGATGCCAATTGAGGCTCACAATTCCTGGAGGAATTCTGCAAGTGAGACGGAAAGAGCACCCGCAATCCGTTCGAGCGTGCGGGCGGGCGCACACTTCCGATTGGCGTTATAGTCCCTGAACGAGCCTCTCCAGCGGAACATCCAGGCTGAGCGCGAGCAAATGCAAGTTTCTGAGGCCGATCTCCTTCTTGCCCAACTCCACATCGGAAATGTAATTCCGGCCAACGCCAGCATGCACGGATAGGTAGGTCTGCGTCCAGCCCTTAGCCTGCCTCAGTTCTCGTATCCGGCGACCGACCAAAACACAAATATCCGTTGCCATCTCTCAAGTTTGGATGTACTCTATCGAGGACATACCCTCTATAGAGGACAGGCGACGTGCTTGACCCTTCTTATTGAGGCCGTCGGGGCCATACGGGAGAAAAATACCGGTAAGAAGTGTGTTTTCAATGTTTTATGCAATGAAAGAGGTGAAGGATGAGGCTCGGCAGGCGGATAGAAATCGCGTTCGTAGGGACTGTGATCGCACTTTCGGGTTGCGGCGGCGGTGACAGCACCTCGTCTCCAACTGTCACCTCGGTCAGCGCCTCTTGCTCCCCGACATCCATCACCACGGCGCAGACCAGCCAATGCACGGCGACCGTTCAGGGCACCGGAAGCTACAGTTCCGGGGTCAGTTGGACGGCAACCGGCGGAACCATCACTTC
This sequence comes from Occallatibacter sp., assembly GCA_049509715.1. Taxonomy (GTDB): domain Bacteria; phylum Acidobacteriota; class Terriglobia; order Terriglobales; family Acidobacteriaceae; genus Telmatobacter. Next base: position 4,492 of record JBEKZR010000158.1, read on the forward strand.
GGCAGGCGTCTTCACCCCCTCCGCCACCGGAACCGCGACCATCACAGCAACCTCGACCGAGGATTCCACCAAGTCCGGCAATGCGAGCATCACGGTGACCCCGCCACCGACGATCACTTCTGTAACCGTCTCGTGCAGCCCCACAACCGTGCAGGAGGATCAGACTAGCCAATGCACGGCGACCGTTCAAGGCACGGGCAACTTTGATCCTACAGTGACTTGGGCGGCCAGCCTGGGAACAATTGCGTCTACCGCAAAAGACACGGCAACGTACACGGCACCTTCGAGCACGACCGGCTCAGCCACCGTGACAGCCACTTCTTCAGAAGATGCGACCAAATCTGGTATAGCGGCGCTAAATGTTACGCGCACCCCTCCGTCAGGCTCGTGGCAACACACCGGACCAGTGGGCGGTGGCACCATCACGGTATTTGCCGAAAACCCAAGTTCGCCGAGCACCATTTACGCAGATGGGGATAACCACGGTGCCGGCGCACTCTGGAAGAGCGTCGATTCAGGCACGACGTGGACGCCAATAATTACAAACTCAGATTTGGATTATGATCCCATTGCAGATATGGCGATTGTGAATGGAGGGCAGGTGTTCTATGCCTGTGGACGGGGTTGGGTGTTTCACACATCGATTGATGGAGGAACTACATGGACCGATTCACATCCAGTATCATCTAGTAATGTGCTCGGCGGTATGGCCGTTGATCCTCAAAACTATGCCACTATCTACCTAAGCGCTCCCGGCCTCGGGGTGGTCAAATCTGTCGACAGCGGTACAACCTGGGCACTGCTTGCCTCTTCCCCGGTGATCGCGGCTGGAACTGCAACCGCAATTTTGCACAACCCAATTGAGGTAGATCCCACTACTACGTCTACTGTCTATTATGGAACCGACCATGGGCTTTACATTTCCAAAGACAGCGGGACCACATGGTCACCCAGCGCAAACGGCATTGCGAGCTCAGATGTGGAGATTCAAGATGTTGCAGTAGACCCCGCTGCGCCGTCTAGCATCTTTCTCCTGGCTGGCCTCTCTCGCTCAACTGTTGTCGACTTGTATGAAAGCACCAACGCTGGCAACTCATGGACGCCGCTGGCCACTGCCTTGGATGCGGAACGGGTCGTGCCTGACCCGAACAACGCTAGCATCATCTATCTGTACGGGCTTCAAGTTCACTCAGCCTACAAATCCATAGATGGGGGCCACACCTTTGTAGCCAGCGACAGCGGAACACCAAGTGCAGGTTCCACCGGTCCTTCTGGTAGTTCCATTCTTCTCAGCGGTCCAACCGGTACAATGATTCCGCTTGCATCCAGCCCTAATTCATTCCTCATGGCTCTCGGAGGAGTGGGTATTTATAAAACCGTGAATGCCGCTCAATCCTGGTCTTTTGCAAGTGCAGGTGTCTCCGCGTGGAATGGTATCGCTCTGGCATTCGATCCAGAGGTATCGACGACTCTCTATTTCGGCGCCGTCAACGGAGGCGGTATCTTCAAGAGCACGGATGGCGGACATACATGGCCCAACGTGAGAAGTGGTGACAGCGTAACGGACATCGCTGTTGATCCATTTGATTCGACCCACATGCTGGCAGCCACGCTAGAGGAAGGTCTGATTGCGAGCCACGATGGGGGCAATACATGGACCAATATCAGTTCGAACTTGCCCACGCCATCTTCGACGGCCTTTATCACCGGAATCCATTTTCATCCAGAGCTGCAAGGAACCATCTTTGTCGCGGCCTCGACGGGCGGGGTGGGCCTTATGCTTTCCTCAGACGGAGGAGCAACTTTTGCTTCAGACAATACAGGCTTGAGTACCACAAGTGTCGGGGGCTGCCTAGCAATCAAACCACAAAACCCAAAGACATTGCTCATCGCTGACGCCGTGGGATTGGCAACCTCCACGGACGGAGGAAACACATGGGTGGAAACTGCATCGCCGGTTTCATGCCCCTTCTCGGTCGACGCTAAATCAAATCCGACGATTATCTATGCCACAGAACCAAACTACGCCGCCGGAACAGGGACGGCTGTCCGATCATTTGACTTCGGTAAGACTTGGACAAGTCTCAATGCTTCTGTGCCCCTACTCGCAGACCCTAGCACAGCGAACAGCGTCTTCTCGGTCAACTCATGGTCACCTGACGCTGGCACGACTTGGTACCCGCTCCTCTCAAATGGATTGGGACAGTCTCTTCTTGAGCCAGGTGGCTGGGGTATATCGGGACTTGCGGCGTCTGGAGCAGGTATGGTGATTGCGCCGAGCAGCCCCCAGGTCATGTTCGTTGCAAGCTGGGATGACGCCATGTGGTACTTTGTCGTTGGACCTTGACTTTGTGTACTACATCTTCGGCAACCGGAAATTCAGTCATCTCTCCTCTTCCGAGGTTGCCGTCGCGGTCGCCGCAATTGCCAAACGATCACCGCAATAGCGACCAAAGAAATCTGCTGCCACAGGGACATGGCCGACCAGACGCCCGCGAGGATGCCGGGGGCCAGCACCAGCACTATGACGATCCCCAAGATGGCTCCTACGCGATTCACGGCGTCGGCGCGCTTCACGATGCCGAGCATGATTCCGAAAGCGGTCAGAACGAGCGCGATGATTGCAAGCGATCCAACGAGCGTCAACCACCCCTGCATAGAGTTCGATCCGTTCATATTGCAATACTCCTTTCTCCCGGTGCCGTTATCGTTTTCCACCAACGCAGCCACGTTCAGCGTCGGCAAGGATTTCTGTGCCATCGAATTGGATTTCGGTTGGTTGCCCCGCTGCCGCGAAATACACCGTCCAAAACGCCTGGACCGCCTCTTTGCGTTGTACCGCGAGTGGGGCGAAGTCGCTGCTTTCAAGACGGCCAAGACAGAGAGGCACGCCTTGCAGCGTTAAGCCGTGCTGCTCACGGAGACTCGCGGCGAGTTCACGGGCGCGCGCTGGACTGGCCAGCGAGCCGGCCGAGACGAAGCGGTAGGTGCCGTCGTCTTCGAGGAAGTCGCTCACGACAATAAGCCTGCGGTTCATTCCATTGGGCAACAAGGCGAGTTCCTGCCGGGCGGCATCGAGTGCACCGAGGATGTCGGTGCGGGGCTGATACGGATCGAGCGAGGCCGCCCACGCCGAGAATTGCTTCTTGGATTGCTCCTGAAAGCGGCGCAGATCGGCATCGTAGGTCTCGCGCCGGGTCGGCGCGGAGAGGCGCAGGACGCGTCCCCTGGCGTCGTTCTGAGCATCGCCTGTGATGGGAATCAGCACCAGCCGATCCCCGCGCTGCATCTGGCCGATCTGGTTCTGGACTGCATCGAG
>JBEKZR010000159.1:0-7805 GCA_049509715.1 Occallatibacter sp.
CTGCGCGCCACATTCCACCACACCCCGGCGATTTGCCGCGAGGCGCTGAATCTGATTGCCGGCGGACGTTTCCAGGCAGGAGCCTTCATCACCGGCCACGCCCATCTCTACGAACTCAACCGCGTCTTTGAGAAGCTGATGAACCGGGGCAGCGAGATCAAGACCGCCATTGTGCCCTAAGGAGAAGCGATGACCCCGGCAAGCAAGCAACCCAGCAAAAAAACGAAAGCGATGAATAAAGAAGCGACGAGCCCGGCAACCAAGCAACCGCGCGATAAAACGAAAGCGTTGAATCAAGAAGCGTCGATTGCGCTCGCCTGGGCCGCGCTGCCGGAGAACTATCGCATCCCCGAAGTTGCACCCACGCTCGACGAAGCCCGCGCATATTGCAAACGGCTGGCCGAGTCGCACTACGAGAACTTCCACGTGGCGACCTGGTTCCTGCCCAAGGCGCTGCGCCCGCATTTTTATGCTATCTACGCCTACTGCCGCATCTCGGACGATCTGGGCGACGAGGTGAGCGATACGACGCAGGCGCTGGCGCTGCTGGATCTTTGGGGTCGCGAGCTGGATGCCTGCTACGAGGGCAAATTGCGGCATCCGGTGTTTGTGGCGCTGGCGGAGACGATTCGCGAATGCTCGATTCCCAAGGAGCCGTTTGCCGACCTGCTGACTGCCTTTCGCCAGGACCAGACGGTTAAGCGCTACGCAACCATGGAGGATGTGCTTGCCTACTGCCGCTATTCGGCCAATCCGGTGGGCCGGCTGGTGCTTTACGCCTGCGGCGAGGCGGACGAGGAAAAATTCCGGCTATCCGATGCGACTTGTTCGGCGCTGCAATTGGCCAACTTCTGGCAGGATGTGCGCGAGGACTACAAAAGGGGCCGCATCTATATTCCCCAAAACGATATGGATTTCTTTCGCGTGAGCGAAGTGAACATTGCCGAGGGCATTGCCACGCCGGAGTTCTGCGGGCTGTTGCGCTACGAGGTCGAATGCACGCGCGGCCTTTTTGAAAAGGGACTGCCGCTGATCGGGATGGTGAACCGCGATCTGGCGCTGGACCTGGACCTGTTCAGCCGCGGCGGCCTTGAGGTTTTACGGGCTATCGAAGAGCGGGACTATGACGTGCTGAGCGCCCGGCCGGCCATATCGAAGAGCACCAAGTTCAAGCTCGCGCTGAGGGCCGTGGGCGCCCGGCTGCTGCCGTTTCTAAGCCTCGACAGGGGCGGGCTGCACGCAGAGAATGAGGCTTGAGGCAGGAACCCACATTGGACAAACGGCCATTGGAAGCGGCCTACGCGGCTTGCCGAGCGATTGCCAGGCGCGAAGCGAAGAACTTCTACTACGCCTTTGTTGCGCTTCCCATGCCTCGGCGCAATGCCATCTGCGCCATTTATGCCTTCATGCGCCAGGCCGACGACCTGGCCGATGACGAGAGCATTTCACGCAAAGAGCGCCGAGTCCGGCTGGACTCGTGGCTGGCGGCATGGCGCGGCGTTTGCGAGGGCCCCAATGCCGAAATCGCCACCTGCGACCCGGTTTTTGTTGCCGTGCGCGATGCAGCGGAGCGGTTCGCAATTCCATTCGGCCTGCTGGATGAGCTGGTAGCCGGCGTTACGATGGACCTGAAGCCAAGTGCGGGCGATTCGCCCGATTCGCCCGATGCGCCCTGCACCTATGCCACCTTCGCCGATCTCTACCGTTACTGCTATCTCGTGGCCTCGGTAGTGGGACTGGTCTGCATCCGCATCTTCGGCTACACGGATAGCCGCGCGGAGAAGTTGGCGGAGGAGACGGGCATTGCGTTCCAGCTAACAAACATCTTGCGGGACGTGGCCGAGGATGCGCAGCGCAACCGCGTGTATCTGCCGCGGGAGGATTTGGCGGCTCACGGTGTTTCGCTGGACTCTCTGCTGCACCGGACACCGGGCGCGCCGCCAACGGCCAGCGAGAGGGCGCTGCTTGCGGAGATTGCGCGGCGCGCTGAGGGCTATTACCAATCGGCACAGGCGTTGCTGCCGCTGATCAATCGGGAAAGCCGTCCCGCGTTGTGGGTTCTGGTTCGGATCTATCATGAGTTGCTTAAGCGGATCAGGCGCGCGGATTACGATGTGTTTTCGCGCCGCGCCAGCGTGCCGCTTTCGCAAAAGCTGGGAATTCTGGCCGTAGGTCTGGCGCGAATAGGGTGGGCGCGGCTGTTCGTTTGACACGGTACCCGCGAGTATTCGAGAACTGAGGATAGCGGGCTCCCAGGCTACGAAAAAGAAACTCTCCGCGGAGGATGGAAGAGACATTGAGCGGTTTGCCGCAGAGTTCGGGGAAGACCGTCACCGTGGTGGGCGCTGGCGTGGCCGGCATGAGCGCGGCCTGCGCGATGGCCGAGGCCGGTTTGCGAGTGCAGTTGGTCGAGCAGCGTGGCTACCTCGGCGGGCGGGCCAGTTCTTATCGGCATCCGGGGGTCGACGAGGTCATCGACAACTGCCAGCACGTGCTCTTCGGCTGCTGCACCAATCTGCAGGGTTTCTATCGCCGTATCGGCGTTGCGGACCAGATCCACTGGACCAGCGAGATGACGATGATTGAGCCGGGCGGGCGGCGCTCCGCGCTTGGACCCTTTGGATGGGGTCCGTTCAAACTGCCAGCACCTTTGCATGGCTTGCCAAAGCTGATGGCGGCCAAGGCGTTCAGTATTAGAGACACGCTGGCGCTGGGGCGGGCGTTCGCGGCGTTGATGCAGCCGGTTGCGATGGATTCGACGGAGTCGCTCGGGGATTGGCTGCGACGGCACAGGCAGACCGAGGGGGTTTTGAACAGGTTTTGGCGGCTGGTGATCGCCAGCGCGCTTAACGCGGATATCGACTTGATTGCATTGTCTTACGCCGCCAAGGTGATCCGCGAGCTATTCATGAATTCGGCCCACGCAGGCAGCATGGGGATGAGCCGTGCGCCATTGAGCGAGTTATACGTGGGTGTAACTCCATTTCTCTCCGAGCGCGGCGGCAGAGTGCTGCTGAACACGCACGCAGAAGGCGCGGAGTGGGATGAAGAGACTTCGCAATGGACGCTGGTTACACGAAACGGCAATCTGATTTCGGAGTTTCTGGTGCTGGCGTTGCCCTTTGAGGCCACGGCCAAACTGCTGCCGCACATGCCGCCGGCCGATGGCGCCGAGGCGCTCGGCAGCCAGCTTGAACGCCACCGGCACTGGCCTATCTGCAGCGTGCATCTGTGGTTTGACCGGGAGATTACGACCCTTGATCACGCTGTACTGCTGGACCGCGAGATTCACTGGATGTACAACAAGAGCCGGCTGCAGCCGGGTCGCAAGGGTCATTATTTGGAGCTGGTGGTGAGCGCCTCGCGGGCCTTCGCGGCTCTCACACGCGAGCAGGCCATCGCGCAGGCAGTGCGTGAGTTGGCAGAGTTCTTTCCGGAAGCAGCCTCGGCAAAGTTGGAAAAGTCTGCGCTGGTGAAGGAGATGCGCGCCACCTTCGGCGTGCCGCCGGGGATCGATGCGTCACGGCCTACCTCCATCTCGCCGTGGACGAACTGCTTTCTGGCCGGGGATTGGACGGCGACCGGCTGGCCGTCGACGATGGAGAGCGCGGCGCGGTCGGGACATCTGGCGGCGGAGGCTGTTTGCGAGAGCATCGGCGAACGGCGCGCCATTCTCAATGCGGATTTGAAGTCGCGGGGGTTGATGCGGCTGTGTCATTGAAGTGGATCGAACCGGAGCAGGACAATCTCTCTCCTGCGAGAGAGAGCGAGGAGAGTTCAAGCATGACGCAGACAAGAGCGCAGGATCGAATCGGGATGGGTCGCCGTGTGGACGCGGTGAGAGCGACTGCCGCTGCATTCGGCGTTTATGCAGGGATTCTGGGGATGGAACATGGGTATTTTGAAACGCTGCAAGGCAGTGTGGCGCCAAAGAGCCTGAGGATACTAGCGGTAAGTGGGTGGGAGCTGCCGTTTCCATTCGGCCACGAGCCGGCGATGACGCTGATTCCCAACTTCCTGGTTACGGGCATTGCCGCAATGATTGCCGGCCTGGCGATCGTTCTGTGGTCTGTTTGGTTTCTTCAGAGGAGGTATAGCGCCGCGGTTCTGGTCTCGCTATCCGTGATTCTTCTACTGGTTGGCGGAGGGTTCGGACCAATCTCGCTGCTTATTGTGGCTTGCATTGCCGCAGCCAATATCGACAGGCGGCCCACAGAGCGGCGAACGCATCTGCCGGCCGCTGTGAACAGCGCTCTCGCAACACTATGGCCATGGTCGTTTGCCGCGGCCCTGTTATGGGTGCCGGGCGAATTCGCCATGGGGCAAGTCTTACATCTGAAGAACGACCACAGGCAGATTCTGACCAACCTGAATCTGTTGCTGTCTTACCCAATGCTGGGACTGTTTGTGCTGACGCTCATTGCCGGGTTTGCGCATGAGGCGGAGAGACAAAAGGGATAAGGACAACGAAAAGGAAATGGGATTAGTGCGCGAGAAGATAGACGCCGACGCAGACCAGGACGGCGGCGGTCCAGCGGCGGCGGTCCACGTTTTCCTTGAGGAAGATTTTGCCGGCGATGGCGTTGGTGACCAGGGTAAGCGAGGCGGAGGCTGGGGCTACGAGGCTCAGGTTGAGGTGGTTCAAAGCGAAGAGCAGCGAGAAGAAGGCCAGGGCCAGAAAACCTACGCCCAAAAAGAAGAGCGGGCAGGTGAGGACGGCGCGAATGGCGCCCCTCATGCCTGAGTGGGCGCGGATTTCGTCGAGATCGCCGATGGACTTCATGGCGGCGGCGGTGAGGACTTCGCCAGCCGTGGAGCAGAGGACGACGGCGGCAATCATGGCGGTGGCGGCCCAGAAGCTGGGCGATGAAGCGAAAGCCGGAATCGTCATTGCGCCCGCTCCTTTCCAAAAGCCTGTTGGGTAGCTTCAGCAAGGACGGGTTTTTCCGGCACGGGCCGCTCCGTCAGCGACGGTCCCTGCGCGACAAAGCCCACTCCCAGCGTAATCAGCACAATCCCCGCCCAACGTTCAAGCGAGATCGCCTCGTGCAGCCAGAAGCGGGCGAGCAGGGCGACGATGACGTTGCCGAAGGCCGTGGCGGGGAGCACATAGGTAAGATCGGCCCAGGAGAGAGCGGTGAGATAGCTGGCAAAGAAGCCGATGAGCAGCGCGATGCCGAAGGCGATCCAGGGCGTGAAGACCGCGGCGATGAGCGTGGCGGGATGGGCCAGCGAGATGGCCGGCAGGCTGATCATGCCGCGCGAGAGGCAGGTATCGCCGAGAGGGGCGCACACGGCCACCAGTCCCAGGATCATGTATTGACGCGGCAGGAGTTTTGCGTGAGCCATCGGGGGTTTGGTCCTGACAACCAGGGCACTATTTCAACTTTCGAAGTATCCCACCCTAACCGCAAAAACAAGCACGCGGCGAGGGTGGGGCACCGGGACGTCCTTGATGGGTTTACTTGATTCAGCTAAGCTCCGGCGCTTGCGGGCGCTGGCGGCTCGGCCTGCTGACTGCGTGCGACTTTCACCATCTTGTTGCGTTGCGCGCGGAGCTTGAGGAAGGCTTTGGCTTCGACGTAGAGCCGGGGCAGATCGCGATTCACAAACGCCTTCCAGACCACGCGGAATGCGGCCTTGGGCCGGAAGTAATACTCGTCGTAGAAGCGGTGCACCATTTCCAGCACGTAGTCGGTGGGCAGGCCGGGGTACTCGATGTGCGCCATCTGGTGGCCGCCGTCGTCCATCATCGCCGCCGAGTTCACGATAAAGCCGTTGGCCTTGGCGTAATCGTAAAACTCAGTCCCCGGATAGGCGTGGGCGATGCTGACCTGGATGGTTTCGCAATCCAGGGTCTTGGCGAAGTTGATGGTGTTGCGGATCGACTCCTTGGTCTCGCCAGGCAGGCCCAGGATGAAGTCTCCGTGGATGGTCAGGCCCAGGTCGTGGCAGTCCTTGCAGAAGGCGCGCGCTCGCTCGACGGTGGCGCCCTTCTTGATGTTCTTGAGAATCTGCGGATCGCCGGACTCGAAGCCGACGATGAGCAGCCGGCAACCGGCATCCTTCATCGCCTTGAGCGTCTCGCGGTCGGTGGTGACGCGCGAGGTGCAACTCCAGGTCAGGCCCAGCGGCTTGAGCTTTTCGCACAGCTCGATGGTCCGCGGCTTTTGAATGTTGAAGGTGTCATCGTCGAAGAAGTACTCCTTCACATCGGGAAAGTTCTGCTTGGCCCAGGCCAGTTCGGCGGCAACATCATCCGTGGAGCGCTTGCGCCAGGCGTGACCGCTCAAGGTCTGCGGCCACAGGCAGAAGGTGCACTGAGCCGGACATCCGCGGGTGGAGTAAAGCGCGATAAACGGATGCAGGAGGAAGGGCACGTTGTAGCGCGTGACGTCCAGATCGCGCTTGTAGATTTTTGTGGCCCAGGGCATCGCGTCCAGGTCTTCCACCTGCGGACGATCGGGGTTGTGGACGATCTTGCTGTCGAGCTTGTAGCTGATGCCGAGAATCTCGTTGAGCGGCTTGCCTTGGGCAAACTCGACCACGGAGTAATCGAACTCGCGGCGGCAGATGAAGTCCAGAGCGGAGCACTCGTTGAGGGCGCGGTCCGGGTCGGTGGTCACCGGCGGCCCGACGAAGGCGATGCGAATCGATGGATTGGCCGCCTTGATGGCTTCGGCGAGGCGCTGATCGCCCTCCCATCCCACGGTCGAGGTGAAAAGGACCAGGAACTCATAGTCCTTACAAATTTTGATGGTTTCCTCTGCGGAGACGTGGTGCGGAGGCGCATCGAGCAGGCGTGAACCCTCCAGCAGGCCGGTTGGGTAGGTCAGCCACACCGGGTACCAGTAGGACTCGATCTCGCGCGTTGCCGGCCAGCGCGAACCAGCGCCGCCGTCAAAACCCTCGAACGAGGGGGGATTCAGAAACAATGTCTTCAGGGGCATAGGCATCCCCTTCATTCTAACATTTTGAGGGTTTCGGGGCCGGAATACGTCGATTCCCGACGATGCACCGTTTTCGGATTGCAGGCAATCCCGCCAGAATACCGATACGCGCGGCGAATCGGGTTGAGTTCAATCCACGTTGGCGGCAGACTAAACGACGTCGACGACGATGAGCGTAATGTCGTCCTGCTGGACCATGGAGGATGGTTGCCATTGGCGAATCTCGTAGAGCAGTTGATCCACCAGCTCAGACTGAGGGCGCGACTTATTATTGCGCACAACCTGCTCGAGCTTGTAGTCGTCAAAGGAATCGCCGCTGGCATTCTCGGGTTCCGTCACACCATCGGTATAAAGCAGAAAGCGGTCGCCTGGATCGATGGTCATCTCACATACAGGGTAGTCGGGTTCGGCCATCACTCCGAAAAGCAGGCCGTTGCTTTCGATGCGCTCCAGTTTATCTCCGCGCAAGCACAACAGGGGTGGATGCCCCGCGGCAGAGTAGCGCGCTTTGCGATTCTCCGTATCAAGCCACAGATAGGACGCGGTGACGAACTGATCGTGGAGTTGCGCGGAAAGGACGCGATTCAACCCGCGCATGACCTCCTGCGGGTCATGGGCGCAGGGCACGATGGACTGCAGCGCCATCTTGATCATACCGGCGACCAGCGCAGCCGGGACGCCATGTCCGGAGACGTCAGCAACGAGAATGCCAACCCGGTTGCGATCGACAGGAATGAAGTCATAAAAATCGCCGGCCACGGCAGTCATGGGGCGATAGGCGGCGGCGATGCTGAGGTGGGCAAGTTCGGGACTGGTACTGGGAAGAATGGAGGCCTGAATCTGGTGGGCAATGGC
>JBEKZR010000016.1:0-20024 GCA_049509715.1 Occallatibacter sp.
GCAGAAGGTGCTGATGAAGTTGCTGGTTGGTTTCCGCTTGCAATTGATTTTTGCGCTGGGAGCCTGTGCGTTGGCCGGGGCCGGTGCAATGGCCCAGCGGAGTCCGGCTCCAGCCACGACCGGGCCTGCGCAACCCGAACCCGCGCAACCTGCGAAAGAACAAGTTGTTGCCCCCGCTCAACAGGATGAGGGGCCGCAATCGTTCACGGTGCAGCCGGGAACGCCGGAGGACGAGGAACCGGCGATGGTGATCCGCACCACCACGCGGCGTGTGGTGGTGGATGTGGTGGTGACGGGGCCGGATGGGAAGCCTGTTCCAGGCCTGACGGAGCAGGATTTCACGGTTTTCGAGGACCGGAAGCCGCAATCGGTGCGCGCCTTTGAGGTTCACACCCCGGAGGAAGACCGCAGCCTGTTGCCGCCTGCCCCGCCCGCGTTGCCTAGCCATACTTTTGTGAACCTGGAGCAGACGCCGGCCAGCGGTCCGCCGGTGGTGGTGCTGCTGGACTACCTGAATACGCCGGTTACGGATCAGGCCTATGCCCACGAACAGATCGTTCATTTTCTGGAGCGGAAGCCGGCCTCGATGGAGGTGGCGATCTTTGCGCTGGGCGACAACCTGAGCTTGTTGCAGGGCTTTACCACGGATACAAACAGGCTGTTGGCAGCGATGCGCTCGAAGGCGGCGGGGCCGCGCATGACCGCGGCCAGCGAACAGGTGCTGAAAGCTCAAACCACTCTGGATGCATTTCTGGACATGGGACGATTCCTGGCGACGCTGAGCGGCCGCAAGAACCTGCTGTGGTTTTCTGAATCCTTTGACATGATGGTTCTGCCCGGCGCGCGCAACGTGGCCGAAGGGGCGATGTTCGTCGAGTCTTCAACAGGCAGCCCGAATCCAGGGCCGGGGCCGGTGGTGACCTCCGCAAACCTGATTCCGTCCCCGGGCATGGTGGCCGGTTCGGAGGCGTCGGCGTCCGGCTTCAGCCGCGGAATCGGCGACCTGTCGGTGCTGGGGGAACAGATGCGCAAGGTGGCCACGGCGCTGGCGGTCAGCCAGACGGCGGTGTATCCCATCGATGTGCGTGGGCTGGCGGTTGATCCGGGATCGTCGGCGGCTGCGGCAGGCGGGTCGCCGTTGACGGCGAATCCAAGAGGAATTACGGGAACGCCGGGAATGCCGGCCGCGCCCGGCAGCGCTCCGGCGGCCGTGCAAAGCCAAAACGATTTCATGCAATCGCTCAACGGCGCGCATGCCACCATGACGGAAATTGCCGAGGCGACCGGCGGACATGCATTTGTGAATAGCAATGGGATTGCCGCGGCCGCCGGCCAGGCGGTCAGCGACGGCGCAGCCTACTACACGCTGGTCTACGCGCCCTCCAATCTGAACTTTGACGGTGGGCTGCGCGCGATACATGTGGCTCTGGATAAACCGGGCTGCAACCTGGCCTATCGCAGCGCGTACTACGCGGTCGATCCGGCGATGGTGACACCCGATGCGGTCCAGAACAACAGCCTGGCGGCGGCCATGGTGCATGGAGGGCCACAGGCACAGGGTCTGCTGTTCAAGGCGCAGATCGATCCCGACGGAGCGCCGGCGATGGCGGCCCCAGACTCGCCAATGGCGGTCAAGGCGGCCATCAACGGGACCAGGAAATCCAGGAAGCCGCAGCACCTCTCTGGCATGGTGCAGCCGTACCACATTCGCCTGGCGATCCTGGCCCAGCAACTGCAGATGACCGCATTGCCCGATGGGCGGCGCCGTGTGGCACTGGAGATCGCCGTCTACGCGTATGCGGCCGATGGGCAAAAGCTGGGCGGAACAACGCAGAAACTGGAAGCAGCGATGCCGCCCCTGGTCTACGCCCAGGCTATTCAGAACGGAATGTTTCACAACCTGCGCGTCGAGTTGCCGGTGGAGGCCGCGAGCCTGCGGCTTGCGATTCTTGACCCAGGGAACCATCAGACCGGTTCGTTGGAAGTTGCGCTGCCGTTGCCGCCCAGCCAGGAGGCTGAGGCGGCCGATCCTGCAACGCGGGCGGAGCCGGGTGCGGTGACGAAATAGGCAGATTCGTCAGTTCTGCCTGGGCAGCAGGATATCCGTCACCGTGTATGGCGGAACCGTGACGGTGAACTCATTGCCCGTAGCTGTAAACGGAGACGGAGCCAGCGGCGCTCCCGCGCTGTATTGCGCGCTCCCATAATCGAATCGCTTCCCGGATGCGCCGACGGATCCGTTTCTGAATATTACCTTCACCTCCGCGGGAGCCTTCGGGTCCTTGTTGACCAGCATGAGCCCTACATAACCGTCGCGCCGATAGGTGGCGTGCGCGCCGACCAGCGACGAGTTGGAGCTTGCCTCCAGGAATGCATCGCCGGGGGAGTGAGCCACGATGTGCAGCATCTGCAAGCCATAAAAGGCGGGACCGAATTTCTTGCGGTCCACCGACAGCATCGTATCGCCATACATCTCGCTCCAGCCGATGTTCACCGAGCCGGATTCGATCAGTATCGCGTAGGTGTCAGCAATCCATAGCGCCCTGACCTCCGGATGCTCGACCTTCACCCAGGTTGCGATTGCCGCCGGCGCAAAGGCTAGCTTGGGATGATGATCCTGGGGGCAATACTTGCCATAGTCGGCGACCATGCCGTTGATGATGGTGAAGAAGTTGGACTTCGTATCTGTGAGCAGGCCGGCTTCATCCAAGGTCTTCCAGTCGGGCGGAAGCAGCGGGCCCAAGGTCCATTCCAGCGTGACAAAATCCAGGTTTGCGCAGGCGCCTTTCAAGACCTCCTTATTCCATTCCACCCCCCACAAAACCGCCGCCCACGCTGTAGGGTCTGAGTGCTCGCCGGTCGAGTCCCAATAGCTTTTTGTTCTGAGGCTGGGATCCGGAGGGGTGGTGAACGCGGCGCCAATCTGAATGGAGGGATCTACCGCCTTCATGGCCTGGACGAATGCCTTCAGATTCCCGGCATAGGACGCTGGAGAGAGTTTGGGGTCGTTCTTCAGCTTGCCAAAATCCTTGGGCCCGGTTGGCGCGGCGGCATGGAGATCGGGATTGCCTGTGTGGTCTCCGCCGTAGTAGCCGTTGTTATAAACCTCGTCGCCGATCTGCCAGAGCTTGAAGCCGAAGGGACGGGGATGCTGGATGCGGAGAAAGTTCAGGCCATCGTCGCTGGCCAGCGGAGCCTGGCCGCGCAGCGAGGCCCAATAGCCGACCGTATGCCAATCCTCGCCGGTCGAGTCTTTGCCCAGGGCGCGTGTGTCGGCCGCATCTCCATTGGCGTAGGCCACCCATGCCGCCGCCTCGGCCGTCTCTCCGCCTCCGGCGCCGTCTGAGTTCGCTCCGTAATTGACGATAATCACGGCCTGGCCGAGCTTCTCAGCGAAGAGCGCGAAACTGCCGAAGTTGCTTTCCGGGGCAAAGTAGCCCGCCTCAGCGCCCTTATAGCGGGTCGTAGTCTTGGTGGACCAGTGATAGAGATCCGCCACTCCGTGGTTGCCCGGATAACGCGCCGCGGAAATCCCAGCCGCGCGCAGGTAAGGCGCCCCAGCCGGGTTAAAGGAGTTGGCATCGGAGGCGGGAGCGGGAACACCGAGAGACGTGTCGGTCAGGGGATTCACGGCCTTGCCGAGATCAATGGAAACATTCGCGCGGTTTTGCCCGGGCGCCGAAATACTGAGCAGCATGCAGAGAATGCTTAACCGCGCAGGAAAGCTCCAATAGCGCTTCCCCGGCCGTCCACTCAATCGTCTCCTCTGGTCGTGAATCATCGTCTTCTCCTTCCTTCTCAAGAACCTGGCGGGCGCGCCGCCTGTGTGACCGGAAAAGCATACCAAAGCCGGGGTCGTCCTTGCAGTTCATACATTTTGACGCTCCCATAGGGCGGGTTATTCTGTTGCGGCGAACGCGATCCGTTCCGCCGCCGGGCAGCGCCGATCTATGCTTGGGATGCTGGAAGTTCGCGCGCCTGTCAGCTGTGCAGGCCTTGGCCCGTATATCGATCGGGAAGGATGCCGGCGGCGCGACTTCACCATATCTGAAAGACCAGCGCTCGATTCGCGCCCGGCCTGGGAAACAACTTCGCGGTAGCGGTTCGGGCAACCTGCGAAAGCATCTTGCTCATCCCAGGAAAACAGGTGCGCGCTGCCGCTTCAGGATTGCGGCTTATTGCGATTCGTCGAGGACCTCGATACCCGAGACCGTGGCGTTGTTCACAATCGGCTGAAAGGTAATGTTGAGCTTGCCTTGCGCGGTGGGTCTCAGGTGGTAAAAGGTTTTTGTCAGGGCATGAAGACCGCCCGCTTCCTTGTAGATGTCGAAGTCATCGAGCAGAGTGTTTCCGTTGCACAGGACGCGAAACACTCTGCTTCCCACGCCTCCGATTCCCGACGCGCTGGGCCCGAAGTAAAACTCGGCAAAGTGAAGGATCAGGGTGTAGCGATCACGCGTGTCAACCGGAATGGCGTATGTGAAGTGCCCATACCGCTCCGCTGCGAAAAGGTCGGGATCGGGTGTCCCCGCGATTTTCGTTCGCTTCGTCTCAGTGTATCCGTCCATGTAGTAGTCGTCAGGACGCCAGAACTGGCCGCTGTGGTCAGTGTAGGAAGTCGGCTGGGTAACCAGGCGGATGGGAAGCTGTTGGTTGGGTTTCCCGGGCAGAATCTCAATCGCACTCAGCGTCGCCAAGGCACGCTCGGCGGTAAAGCCAAGGCGCAGGAATCCGTCACTTCCTGGGCTGATGTCGCGAAACACACGCTCGTCGGCGATGTTCGGCCCCTGGGCATCTATGTTGACATCGAAGCCGGACATGAGCGGTTGCCCGTTTAGCGAGACGGAAAATGAAGACGGGCCTCTGGAATCCGGCTCTATGGAGACGAAGTAGAGGTGTAGTTCGTATACGCCAGGCCGCAGTGGAATGTCGTAGTAGAAGCCTCCGTTGCGCCAATGCTCGAAGAGCATCGGATTGCTCGTTCGCGCTACCACGCTGTCCAGACGTTCCCACTTCCCGCCAAAAGAGACATACTGGTCGGGCTGCCAGACGTTTCCGGCGCTGTCGATCCGCGGCTTTCCGTCGTAGCCAGCGAGAATTCGCAAGGGTACTTGCGCGTAGGCTGCGGCGTTCGAGGGAGCGGCTTGCTGTGCATTCGAAGCCGCGGCGCCAACGTTTTCTTTTTTTGCGCTGTAAGCCCGGAAGAACAGGTATCCGCCGAGAATCGTCAAGGCGAATGCCGCGATCGCGACTACATAATGCCAAGGATAATACCAAGGCCGCGTGTCCGGCTGTGCGAGGGCTGTTTCGCTCTCGAGCTTTGCCGGGCCAGAAGACTGGCTCGTGAAAACAGGGACGTAGGTTCCGGGTGGAATCGACAGATGGATGGGGTGATCTTTCCCCTCGCCCGCGTAATACTCCTTCAGTCGTTTTCGCAGGCGGTGGGCTTCTACGCGCACAATCGCGTCCTCGCCTGCATTGAATGTGTCCTTTGAGCGTCCGAAGACTTCGGTTGCGATGCCGTACTCGTGCAGCTTGTCCGTTTCACCCTGGAAATGCTTTTCCCCGATATAGGTGATTAGCCGATGCAGCCGGGAAGAATTCACTAACGCCGCCGACACAACCTCTAGTTCCCGGCGCTCGTCTTCCATGGAGGCGGATGGAGGGTGATTCGATACTGGCTGGGTGGTGTTAGACACCGACCATCTCCTGTGTGGTGTGATCATAGCCGTCCCAAGTACGCAATTGCAACAGCACCGCTGAGCCATCCCGCGAATTTGGTCTATTCCGTTACTTTTCATAAATATACACATCGTGTAACGGTTCGATGTACGTGCCTGTACACGAATGTTCAGGTTTAACCTTGACCTCCGTTGCAGCAGGGCTTATCCCTGCTCGTGACTTCAAATCTTTGCTTGCCGAGCGAACGCAAGTCCAGGTAGAGGCGTCCGGGGTTACGGTGCCGGGGATTGCTCCGAGGTTTGATTGGCGCAGTCGCGACGTTTCAGTCTGCGCACATGATTCACGATCAGCAAGCACCGGCGGACGATGTCGCCGGCACGTGCGAAGTTGTGCTCCTGGGTTGCGGTAGTTGCCGGTTGTGGCGCTGCTGCGGTGAACCGGCTTGCAGCCACCGGAGGACGGAGTAAGCGGCAAAGGATAGCAATGCACATACGGAGCCCGAGGCGGGATTTTTCCATAGCCTGCGGGTAAACCATTGATTTATTGGAGGAACCGGGCAACCGGGCACCACAGATTTGGAGGCACATCTTGTCAATATCTACGAACCGGTCTTTCTTTGCATCGTCGCGGCGATCGCTGAAAACGTTTCCGTACTGGGTACTCGGGGGGGCGGCCCTGCTCTTGCTGGCTGCCGCGGCCCACGCGCAGACAACCTCATCCATCTCCGGCACAGTTCGCGATGCCTCCGACGCGGTGATTCCCGGCGCCAAGGTAACGCTCATCAACGAAGCCAGCAAGGCGACCCGTCACACCACCAGCAATGACGAGGGGTTCTTCAATTTTCTTGCCGTGCAGCCGGGCGCCACCTACAGCATCCAGGTGACCATGACCGGCTTCGAGTCCTGGAAGGTGACGGGCATTGAGGTCCATCCTGGCGACAGCCTGACCGTGCCCAAAATCAAGCTGAAGATCGGCCAAGTTGTGGTATCGGTGGTGGTTACGGCTGAGAAAGCGGGCGTTACCCTCAACTCCGGCGAACACAGCACCCTGATCACCTCAGCCGATATCGCCCGTCTTTCCACCACCGGCCGCGATGCCCTGGAATTGGTGAGCATGCTGCCCGGATTTACCCTCAATGCGGGTACAGGCCTGAACAACACGGGCGTCGACTACAACACCACCAGCTTTGGCTCGGCGGGTCTTGGCAGTTACGGCGCCAACGGCGCGGCCCCGCAGCAGGGGCTTGTCAATATCTCCGCCGATGGAGCCCAGGTGATCGATCCCGGCGACATGGGAGCGACAACCGCCAACATCAACATGGACCAGGTGCAGGAGGTCAAGGTGCAAACCGCGAACTTTGGCGCCGATGAGGCCAAGGGGCCGATCGTCATTTCCGCGGTGGGCAAGTCGGGCGGGGCTGACTTTCACGGTTCTCTTTACGGCTACGTCCGGAATCACATGTTCAACTCCAACGACTGGCTGTCGAACAACCAAACCCCCGTAGTCGCCAAGGCTCCAATGAGGTATTTCTATCCCGGAGGCACACTGGGCGGGCCGGTCAAAATACCCGGCACCCATTTCAATGACAGCAAACGCCTCACGTTCTGGGTGGGGTATGAGTATTACGGCCAAAAGAATAATGCAAACGGAACATTCGGGGGGCCGATGTACGGATTCATTCCCACCCCGGCCATGTTGAGCGGGGACTTTTCCGAAGCCTCGATCGCCAGCGCCTTCAATGTGTCCGCCGCCGACCTTGCCGCGGGTTGCCCCGAGGACTGGAGCCAGACGCCCGCGTATTCAAACATCGGGGGCGACTGCTTCTCGCCCGCGGGTGGGGTCGATCAGAATGGGAACAAGATTCCCGCTTCAGGGCAACTGAACAGCATCAATCCCGCAATGGCCACCTTCACCAAATTCTATCCGGCAATCAACCGCGTTCCCAAAACCGCAAACGGCTACGCGTCGGATGGCTACAACTGGGCCGAGAACGTCATGGCGACCTATAACGGCTACCAGTTTCACGGCCGAGTAGATGAAAACTTCTCGGACAGCCTCAAGTTATATGGGACTTATAACTGGGAGAAGGTGAACACCGAACAACCGCTGAACAACATTTACTATAATCCCCCCGATACCATTCCCTATCCCACGCCGCTCGATTCGTATACGTACTCTGACTACGCATCTATCAACCTTACGAAGGTCGTAAGCAGCACCATGACAAATGAAATTGTTGCCGCGGGACTGTATTTCAATGAACCGCAGCAATTCGCGAATCGTTCATTGGCATTGGATGCCGGAACGCCGTGGGCCGCCGCCGGATACTCCGGCGGGGCGCTGAAAAACGGAATTAACCAGTTGCCGCGGATTTACTCCTGGGAGAATATCGGCGTCCCCAACTTTTCCTTCGGGTATGTGCCTCCAAGTAGCGAATATCTGCGGAAGGCGTCGTGGAATGTAGGCGACAATTTCACCAAAATCTATCGCACGCACGCCATCAAGGCCGGCGTCTATGCGGAACAGATGAGAAACGGGAATGTAGTACTCGGCAGCCAGGCAAACGGTAATATTCTCTTCGATCGTTACGAAGGGTGCCTCCCGAATCAGCAGACGCCCAGCGTGGATCCGGTAACGGGTGCGCCGGTGACACCGAAGGCAACTTCGAGCCTTGGAAACACCACCGCCAACTTTCTGGCCGGCTGCACCGGCGGTTACACGCAGGACTCCGCCGATCCCAGCGGCACTATGCACTTCAACACCCTTGAGTTTTACGCCACGGACGAGTGGAAGGTGAATTCAAAGCTGACGCTCACCTACGGCATCCGGTTTGCCCATCTACCTCCGTGGACCGATACCCACGGCGTCGGCGCCGCGGTCTGGGATCCCACCAAATACAATCCGATTCAGCCTGGCGTGTGGGATCAGAATATGACTCAGGACGCCAGGACGTGGCCAGGCATCTCATGGCATCAGTTGGATTCCACCATCCCCGTTGCCGGGGTTGGAAGCCGCGCTCTCTTCTATGAGCCGCGTGTCGGCCTCGCTTACGACCTCTATGGAAATGGGAAAAGCGTTTTCCGTGGCGGCTTCGGTGTCTACCGGTCGCGCGACTCGGCTAATGTGACCGGCGGAGCGGTGCAGACGGCCCAGAATCTGATCCATTACTCCATAGCCACCAGCTTCCAGAACAGTTGCACGCTGGACCAACTGTTCAACTCGGCCCCCATCGGCACCACGCCTACAGGCTCGCAGGTTCTCACCTGCGGATTCTATACCGGGAGTCCGGCGTTTGTGACCAGCCCTCAGAAATTCACGACAACCGGAGCGGTCGGAAGCATCTCTGCGGACGATCCGAAGGACAACGAGCAGCCGGTTACCTACAACTATAACTTCACGCTGGACCAGCAGGCGCCTTTCGGCACCCAGTTCGAGATCTCGTATGTCGGGAACCAGAGCACGCACCTTGCGACGCAGGCCAGTCTGCAGAACCATAACGCGATACCCCTGGGCGCTTTCTTCGGTCCCGATCCTCTTACCGGCACAACCAACCCCACTTCGAACATCCCCAGCAGCATCGTGAACGACTACCGTCCGTATCCCAATTATCAGTCGGTAAACGTTCCCGAGCACACCAACTGGGCAAATTACAACGCGATGCAGGTGTCACTGAACAAGCAGCGCGGTTCTCTCGTGCTGGGAATCAACTACACGTGGTCCAAGGCCATGGCGGTTCGCGGCAACTGGGATACGGGCGGCACTGCGGATCCGGTGAACCCCCACCACGACTACGGCCTCGTGTCCTACGACCGGCCGCAAGTCCTCAACTTCTCCTTCTCCTACCAGGAGGGCAAGAAGTTCAAGGGCAACCGCGAGTTGGGCTGGCTGTTGAACACCTGGGAGCTTTCGGGCATCACAAGATGGACGAGCGGCCCGGACCTCGCCATCGTCAGCTCGACGAACTTCGGTTTCTCCGCGTCCGCTGGTTACGTCACGGGCACAGCCCCTTCGCTGACCGCGATCGGCATTCCCATAGGCGCGGCTGAATGGCTGGGCAGTTCGGACTACAACCTGCAGCCGACCGTAACCTGCGATCCGCGGGCCAACCTTCATTCACAACTTCTGTCCGGCCAAGTGTCGAAACAGTATGTCAATGGAAACTGCTTCGCCATGCCGGCACAGGGAACGCAAGGGTGGTGGAATCTTCCCGACGTGCGTGGACCTGCCTACTTCGACTCCTATCTCTCCCTCTATAAGGACATTCCGTTGAACGACCGGGAAAACCTACAGTTCCGGATGTCGGGCTTCAACTTCCTTAACCACCCCCTCTCGTCGTTCATCGGCAATACCCAGGCGTTGAACCTGACCTTTGCAGACCCCGCATGCAACACAAAAACCGGTGCAGGGTGCCTTTACTCGCAACAGGCCGCATTTGCCAGCCTGACGATGAACAATCCAGGTTTCGGATACACACCGTATAAGTTCGGCTTGCGCTATGTTGAGTTTGCCTTGAAGTACAACTTCTAAGCACCTGGGAGGGGCGGCCCTTCGGCTCCCCTCCCGCGTACTTCATGAAGGCGCGATGGCGGCAACGACGAAGGAAGAGCAGGAAGCTGGAACAAGGAACTTAGCAACATGCGGCAAACCGCAGTATTTTTGGAGGCTTGAAATGTTAAGGAATGATTGGATGAACGGTTGGACCCGGCAGAACGCGTGGCTGACGATGCTCATTCTCGGTTTGATTGGGATCGTCTTGACTGGAACGGGGCACGCTGCCGCCAATGCGCATCAAGTGGTGGTCTCCAGCGAATCCACAGCGGCGACAGGATTAACCTATGCTGATGGTCAAGCTGCTCAAGAAGCGGGCGTTGTTCTCGATGCCTGTGGCAACATCTATGCGCTTGCCTCGGGTGTCTCATCCGGACAAACAGAGAATGGAGGCCTGATCACCGAAATCCCCGCTGGCGGAGGAGCTCCCACAGCCGTCTTCGCCGCACAAAATGATAATTGGGCAACCCGTGAGATATGGATCGATGCGTCGAAGAGCAACATCTATATCGTCGATGGGGAATACAATCAAATCCGCATCCCGATTGTCAATTGCGCTCTGAATGCCAGTGGCGCATATACGATCAGCATCGGAAACCTGGGAGCGATCAGCTGGTGGTATACTTCTTCCGCGATTGCTGCCGACTCTTCCGGCAATATCTTCATTGCGACGAACAACGCTTGTTGCACGTCTTCAAACGAATTGCTCGAAGAGAATGCATGGTCGGGCAGTGGCGCAACGTTGATTGCCTCGCTATCCTCGCCAATCGTTTCGATGACCGTCGATACGAACAATAACATCTATTACGCCTCCGGCGGCGGGCTCTATGAGTTGCCGGTAACCACTGCGGGCACAAGCTCAACTCTAGGCGTATACAGCGCTACTCCCGTAGCCTTCGGAAGCGGATACACCAGCGTGGTGGGAGTCAGCCTTGACGCGGCGGGGAACCTCTATGTTGCCGACCAGGGGACGAGCGCGCAATATGCCATCAACGGCTGGTGGCCGCCGCTGTACTTGTCCTCGATCCTCTGGGTGATCCCCAATGAAAACGGGACGTTGAACCCGGCGGATCAGTACATCATTACCGCGGGCTCGGGCACCACCTATCCCCTCACTCTGTCCAGCGCCGTGGCCATCGACGCGTTTGGAAATCTCTACTACTCCAACGGCGGTTCATCGGTCTATAAGATCGCGCAGGGCAGTGCGAATTTGGGATCGACGGCCGTGGGCGCCAACGGAACAGGCACCCTGAACGTGGTCTTCAACGCGGACGAGACGCCGGCCGCCTTCTCGCTGGTTACCGGCGCGGGAATCTTTTCCAACGCCGGAACAGGAAGCTGTTCAGCGAGTTCTTACGCGCCAGGCAATAGTTGCACCGTGAATCTGAACTTTGCGCCCACCACACCCGGCGTGGCCTACGGAGCAGCCGTGATCACGGATGCCAGCAACAACGTACTGGCGACTGCCGACATCTCCGGTACCGGAGCCGGCGCCGGACTTACCGTCGATCCGGGCGTGCTCCCGCCGCCCTTTGGCAGCGGCTATACGGCACCGACTGGCGTGGCCATCGACAATCTGGGCAACGTCTTCTTTGCCGACTCCAGTCAAAACGCGATTCTGGAAATCCCGGCCGGCAAGACGGCGGCGGTTGCGCTGGGCAGCGGTCTCAGCGGTCCCACAGGCGTAGCGGTTGATGGGGCAGGCAACTTGTTTGTTGCGGATACCGGCAACAATCAGATCGTTGAGATCCCAGTGGTCAATGGAGCGCTCAGCACCGCGGCGCAGACAATTCTGATCTCCAGCAGTACTACCGTCGCCGGCGCCAAACTGAGCAAGCCCGCCGGAATCGCCGTCGATAGCGTAGGCAACCTCTATATTGCCGATTCAGGCAACAAGCGCGTTGTCGATCTTCCCTATGTAGGCAGTTCGGATATCTCTTTTGCGCATACCCTCGGCTCCGGCATGAGCAGTCCTTCGGCCATCACCGTGGATGCTTCCGGGGATGTTTATGTTGCCGACGCGGGCAATGGCGACGTGTACGAACTGACCGCTCCGTTGAGCGTGGGCTTGCAGGTGACAGTGGCCTCGGGTTACAGCACGCCATCGGCCTTGGCTGTAGACGCATCGGGCGCGCTCTTCGTCGTCGATCAGGGCAATGCAAAGATCTGGCGAGTTCCCAACATCTCTGGTACTTTGGTTCCCACCAAGGCCATCAATGTCGTCGGCCAACTCGATTCGACAGGAACGGCGATTGTCAAGGCTCCCTACGGCGTCGCCATCGACCCTATCGGCAATCTCTATGTAAGCGACAACGTAAACGCCGTTGCTTACATGGTCAATCGCATTGAGGGTACGCAGTCGTTCGGGTTCTGGAATCCCGGTTCAACAAGTTCATCTCTGGCCTACTACCTTGAGAACTCCGGAAACCAGGCGTTGACGCTCGGTAGTCCGTTCTATGCGCTTACAGGAGATACGGCTGACTTCACCGCTCTCTCCTCGGAGACAAATGCTTGCGCCAGCGGCGCGTCGGTGATCTCAGGATCAAGTTGCAACCTGGAAGCAACCTTTACGCCTGCCGCGCTTGCAGTGTATTCCGAGACCTACGCGCTGAGCAGCACAGCCGCCAACGCGAGCACTCAACAGGTCACATTCACCGGTACGGGCTTTGTTACGGCAGCTACGACGACAAACCTGGCGATCACCTCCCCGACGGGCGCCATCTCCTATGACCAGCCTGTGACGCTTCAAGCTACAGTAGCTTCAGTGGATTCTTCCAACGGCACGCCTTCTGGCAATGTGCAATTCCTCGTGGATGGCATCGTCGAGCAATCTGTCGTGTTGAACAGCAATGGCGTGGCAAGCTATACCATCGCTGGCGGGAGTCTCTCTGGAGGCAGCCATACGATGTCGGCGGCGTACCTGGGAGCAAAAACGGCTTTTATCGCTTACTCGCAGAGTAATTCCAATACGCTGAACCCCACGGTGCAGACGGTCGCCACCTCGACTGCGCTCTCCTTTACGACGGTCTATGTCAATCCACCCAGTCAGCCGGCAGGTACGGCGCTCACTTTCACCGCAACCGTGAGTTCGACCTTCGCGGGATATCTGACAGGAACCGTAGCCTTTGTCTTTACGGACGCCTCTGGTGGAACGCCCGTCACGCAAACCGGCACTCTTGCACCGGCAAGCGGCGGCACATTCCAGGCCACAACCTCTTACACTCCCACCGCTCCTCTTTCAAGCGGCTATGACGTGATCTCCGTTGTCGCCACCTATAGCGGCGATACAAACTTCACTGGATCGAGCTCGGCAAGCGCATCGTTCAATGTTGGCCCCGGAATCGGTTCTGTCGTTATCACACCGAGCGGTACAAGCCTTACCAGCGGCGGCAGCAACACCAACAATAGCTCCATCACCTTTACCAACACCAGCTACGGCGGCTGGCAAGGCGTCGTAGGCTATCAATGCCTGGCTTCTTCATTGCCGGCTAACGCAATCTGCGTGTTCTCGCCTGGGCAGGTTACGGTCATGGCCAACACAGCCACCGCTTCATATCCTCCAGCCACAACAAAGCTGGAGGTTGTGGTGAACAATCCGCCCAACTCTCCGTTGCAGAGCTCGATGCTGTGGTGGCTGGGCGGTCTCACCGGGTTGTTCCTGTTTTGGACGCGGCGGCGGTTGATGCGTGGAGCCTGGGGAACAGTAACGATGCTGATCGGGATGGTTCTGCTTGCGGTCTCGGCATGTGGACTCATGGCCTGCAATAACGGGGTTCAGTTCCCCACCCCGCCCGGCTCAAGCACGATTACCGTGGTTGCCTCCTCTGACCCCTATCTCTCCGTTTCAAATAACACCACCCAGCCCTGCGGTATTATCCCGGGAAGTAACCCTCCAGCTGAAAGCCCAACGCTGGCTCCCTGCACGCAACCGACCTTCCAGATTGCGCTCACAGTGCAGTGAGTTGTTGCAACCGGCGCGCCCGGGCAGTTAATGCTGCCCGGGCGCGCCGTCCAAGTGGAACTACCCGCGGCGGCTCTCCCCTCCTTGCCGTCCGTTTGCCGGGTACGGCCGGGATTGACGCAGTTCGATGATTCCATTCGCTGTGACCTTGAAGGGTCCGCACAGCCAGGAGCATTCTCTATATGAAGTCTCTTTTTCTTTTTTTGATTGTATGTATCTACGTAGTTTTTCTGCCCAATGGCTGTGGCAGCGGCGGCACGGGTACGCCGCCTCCAACAACCCACGTGCTCAGTGTGAACTCGACCAACCCGGCCAGCGGCGTGGCCATCACGGTGTCTCCCGCGGACAACAACGGCGCGGCCAACGGAACCACGAGCTTTACGCGCACCTATAACGCGGGGACTTCCGTCACGCTCACCGCTCCCGCCAGCTCGGGCGGCAATACCTTCGCCTCGTGGAGCGGATGCTCGAGCGCCAGCACCGTCACCTGCACGGTGGCGCTGAACGCCAATACGACAGTCACTGCCAACTATGCCCTTCCGGCGAAGACCACGCCGACGGTGACGGTGACGCCGTCCACGTCGAGTATCACCACGGCCCAGAGCCTCAGCGTGACGGTTGCCGTATCCGGCGCCAATGGCACACCTACCGGATCGGTGGTCCTTTCCAGCGGCAGCTATACTTCATCCGCCGCTACGCTCAGCTCCGGCTCGGCGACCATTACGATTCCGGCAGGATCGCTGGCAACGGGCAGCGACACCTTGACTGCTACCTATATGCCGGACTCCAATAGCTCGGCGACCTACAACAGCGCTTCCGGAACCGGGTTGGTCACCGTCACGGCGGGCAGCGTCACTACCGTTACGGTCAACATCGACGTGCTGGCCAATCGCCATCAGATCAGCCCGTTTGTCTACGGGAACAATGACCAGACGATTGCGGACATATCCGACGTGGGCTACACCTATTCGCGATGGGGCGGCAATGACGCGTCGAACTACAACTGGCAGTTGCAAACCCGCAATTCCGCCGCAGACTGGTACTTCGAAGACTACGGAGGCGCGGGCGACCAGGTGCAACTTATTACCAACACCCAAAATGCCGGCAGCCATGCTCTGACGACGATGGCAATGATGGACTGGGTGGCCGGGGAAGCCGAGAACAGCAGCAACCGCAACTGGAGCTATTCCGTCGCGATCTATGGCGCGCAGTGCTCCGTTGATCCCTACAACAGCGACGCCGGCGACGGCCTGGAAACCGACTGCAAGACCCCGGTGACCACCAACGCCATCACCGCGGCCTACTATCCGCTGGTCGACACCGCGCAGGAGTGCCCGTCGGGGACCACGGATGGAACCACCTGCATCGACCGCGAAACATGGGCCAAGGCGCTGGCCACGGCCTTCGGCAGCGGGACGTGCACGGTCCCCTACTCCACCATCGCCTCCTGCCACTTCTACGACATGGACAACGAACCTGACATCTGGAACGGCACACACCGGGATGTACACCCCGTAGCTTCGGGCTATGACGAGCTCGCCAACCTCTACGAGCAAGAAGCGACGAACTTGAAGACGTGGGATCCGGCGGCAGTGCGCTTTGGCCCGGTCTTCTGCTGCTGGTGGTTCTACTGGAACGGCGCCAACGGCAATGACAAGGCCGCTCACGGCGGCGTGGACTTCCTGCCCTGGTGGCTGAATCAGATCTACTGGTTCGACCAGATCAACGGCGCGCGCACGCTTGACGTCTTCGATATCCATGCGTATGCGGACTGCGGCCCTACCACCAATTTCACCAACGCGCAGTTGCAGGCGGCTACGGTTAAGTGCGCCGGGTATTACTGGGATCCGGCCACTGTGAACCCGGATACGGACAACACCTGGACGGCCAATGAGGAGCCCAATCCCGGCATCCCGTTCCACATTCCGCGTTTCAAGGCCATGGTCAACGCCATCTATCCCGGAACGCCCCTGTCCTATACCGAGTGGGGCGCCGGCCTGGCCGCGAACGCCGGGTCGGACTTTTCCACCGCCATCGCTGACGCCGACACCTTAGGCGTCTTTGGACGCGAGGGACTCAGCTTTGCCTCGCGCTGGGGCGGGCCGTCGCCGGGCACCGCTGAATACGAGGCCTGGAAGATGTACACCAACTACGACGGCGCGCATCATATGTTCGAGCCGCTGTCGATCTCTGCCGCCAACAACGGCAATTCTGATCTGTTCAGCAGCTACGCCGCGCTCAACTCCGGCGGCACGACGATGACCATCATGGTCCTCAACAAGGATCCCCGGAACACGGCGCAGGTCACATTCAACCTCTCCGGATTCAGCGCGTCCAGCTACGTGGCTTACACGCTGGCCTCGACCGCTTCCAGCGCGATTTCGGCCTCCAGTTCTGCTGCCTGGAGCGCTACACAGAGCTTTGCGCCGTACAGCATCACTTTGGTGGTGGTTACGGGAACGGAAACCTCCACACCCGCATCGGAGTGGCGCCTCAACCCCGACGACCTGATGATTCCCGCCTCGGGCACCGCAACCCTCAATCCCGCCATCAGCAGCGGCACCGCCCCAGTGACGCTCTCCTCGGCGGTCTTCGACGCTTACGAGGGCGCCCCGGCCTGCGGCGGCTCTCTGGCGCTCACCAACTCCACCATGACCGCCTCCCAGCCCGCAACCATCACCGTCAACTCGGGCAGCACGCCCGGCTTCTGCCACTTCACCGTGACCGGCTCCGACGGCACGGCTACTCAGACCCAGGGCGGCTGGATCGTTGTGGGCAATCCGCCGGCCACTCTCACCATCACAGGCGGCAACAACCGGACCGGCACGGCAGGCACGGCCCTCTCGAATGCCCTCACCGTCACCCTGGCGCCGGGCCAATCCGGCGGAAGCGCCACGGGAGCCGGCATCCTGTTCACCACCTCGGCCGGCACGCTGTCCAATGGAACCACGTCGGGTAAGAGCGTCATTGCCACCACCAGTTCGTCGGGCACAGCCTCGGTTACTCTGACACTACCTTCGTCCAAGGGAACTGTAACTGTCACCGCGCAGGACCAGTTCGCACTCGGCGGAGCTTCGGTCACCTTTACTGAAACTGCCAACTAATCCCACACCGGCCTACCTGTCCCTCCATGGCGGTCATCGCGCCATGGAGGTGTCGATAAGCTCTTGGTAGTCTTGAAGGAACATTAAGCTTTCAGTCACTTCCTCACGCTAGGAGGGCTTTGTGAGAAAAAGGATTCGGTTGTCGCGTTGCCGGCAATCCCCGGGCGCCTCAGTAAAGCGGCTTGCGCTTTTTTTGGTTGTCGGATTGGCCCTAGGCGCATTTTCCGCCGCTCAGAATATTTCCGAACATCCCAACTGGCCGGGTCCCGGGCAGCTCTTTGTGGGGACTTGTTATCAGCCCATCGATCGCACGCCCGAGCAGATTGATCGTGACATTGCGATCATGAAGCACGCGGGATTCAACGTTGTGCGCATAGGGGACCTGTCGTGGGACTCGATTGAACCCTCACAAGGGAGATTTGAGTTCGAGTGGTTCGACAAGGTGATGGACAAAATGCAGGCCAACGGGATCAGGGTGATCCTGGATATTCCGGGCTCGCCGGCGCCCATCTGGCTGCATCGCGCGTACCCCGGCGTCGATGTCATTAGCCAGAACGGCACGCGCCTTCCACCCGCGGAACGCTATATGGACGACATCAGCGATCTGGGTTACGTGCGTGAATTGGGAATCTTAGCGGACGCGCTGACGAAACGCTATGCCCATCATCCTGCGGTGATAGCTATCGGCTACAACAACGAAATCGGCAACGGTTTCATGTCGTATTCAGAAGCCGACCGGCAGCGGTTCACCACATGGCTCAAAAAGAAGTACGGAACCATCGACGAACTCAACCGGGCCTGGGCGACACAGCGATGGTCACGCCGGTTGAACAGCTTCGAGGACGTCGACTTGCCACTCGCGGACGGGCCCGGGCCCCCCGAGCGCTATCTCGATCTCCACCGCTATTGGTCCGATGTTTCGGTTGCCCGGCTCGAGGAACTCGATGCGATCCGCCATCGCAATATGCCGGATCTTCCATCGATCTCGAATCTGTGGGATACCGCAGGGAGGCGAGGCTTCGATTATCTCGCCACCTACAAGTCCTATGTGTCCTACGGTGCTGAGGGCTTGTACCCAGGCGACCCGGTCAGTGGCGCGTTGGGCGCGCTGATGACAAAAGGCGATCTGGCCACACCCATCTGGTTCAACGAGTTTACTGCGGGCGGCGGGGGTTACTACGGAACGCCGGGGCGAAGCCGGATGTATGCGTATCTAGGGCTTATGATGGGGGCGCAAGGAATCCTCGCATGGACGTTTAACAGTCATCTTGGCGGAGAAGAGCAGGCGCTCTTTGGGCTGGTCGACCACGACGGCTCTCCCTCCTGGAAAGTGGACGAGTTCGCGCGCATCGCTTCCGAATTCAAGCAGCTCTCGAAGTTCGGGTTCCCCCGCTACACGCATCCGGAAGTGGCCATTGCATATTCCTTCGATTCCTTCATCGATTCAAACCCCAACGGTCCCTCCAGTACGACGCGTCAATACTTCAAGCCTTCTTATACGGAGCAGGTACAGGGAGCCTTTGAGCCCCTGTTCCGCGCCAACATCGACACAGCTATCATCAACATCGGGCACGACAGCCTATCGCCTTACAAGCTGGTCATCGTGCCGGCAGACTACGTGATGGACGCGGCAAGCGCGAAGGCCCTCCGGGCCTACGTGAGCGGAGGCGGCGCCGTTCTGATGACCGCGTTTTCGGCCAAAGTTGACGAGCATGGGCAATGGTTCAGCACGCCGCTGCCGGGTCGCTTAAGCGATGTATTTGGGCTGAAGACAAACGCATTCTACGACGTTCCGGCGGCACTCAGTTTTCAGTTGGGTGGTGACTTGATCGAGACCGGAGTTCATCACTATGAAGTGCTCGAACCGTCTACGGCCACGGTAGTCGCGCGATTCACGAATACCGCGGATCATTCTCCCGCTGTCACGATCAATAAGTTCGGCAAGGGAAATGCGATCTATCTGGCGACGGAATCGAATGCGTCCGCGATTGGACCGCTGATGAACTATCTCTACACGGTTGCGGGGATTCAACCGGGCCCGAAGACTCCAGAAGGAGTTTACGCAAGGGTTGTCGATGGCCGGACTCTCTATGTGAACACGACCGGGGAAGAGAAGAGAATCCCCATCTCCTCCGCCAAGAAAGGAATCATCAGCAATCGCGTGTATGAGGGAGCTGTGGTCCTCGGTCCAGTGGAAGCAGATCTCATCCAGTGATCGATTGTCTCGCGCCGTGACCGTTTCGACTGTTTCTCGCGAGACGAACTGAGTCTCTGGGCTGCCCCGTGGCGTCATGCCATGGTAAAGATAATATGCGTCTTATCTGCCGTCTCGGGTAGCTTGCCGTAAGCTGCCTGGGCAGGCAAGCTACAAATTCGACAACAGTGATGTAACGGTAATAAGTAGATGCGCACTGAACAAGTGAAATATCGCTTGTATTATCAATACGTTATGCTGGTCGGGGCGGAGGGATTTGAACCCCCGACCCTCTGCTTCCAAAGCAGGTCAAATCGTTTGTTGAATCCTGTTGAAATTGAGTGAACTTAAGTGCTTTTGATTGAACTGTTTACCGGGCGCATGCCGATCCCTGTCGACCTTTGCGGTTCTGTGGTGCTTTGACAGTTACAAATTCGACTACAGCGATGAATCTGGCAACGCTATTCTGCGACGCGGAACAGCGTGAAAAACGCTTCAGACAAGGTCATCGAATCCGAGGCTCCTTCAAGCAGCA
>JBEKZR010000160.1:0-7799 GCA_049509715.1 Occallatibacter sp.
CTCGGCATCCTGGTGGGCCTCGGAGTCCTGATCCACCTTGAGCGGTTCGAAGTACTCCAACTGGTTCAGGCGCAGAAGGCTGTACTCCCATAACTGGGAGTTATAGACATTTCCTTCGTCCACCATCAGCTCGCGCCGGATGACGCGGTCGCGGGTGATCGTGTTGCCCTCGAACTCGATCCGCGAGATGTAAAACGGCTTGCCCTCGTCGATATCGATCTCCAGAGAGACGGTCTTCTTCTGGTCGTCGAAGACCGGCTTGGGGATGGCGCCGAAGTTGATGTAGCCCAACTGCCCGTAAGCCTTCTTCAGGTTCTCCAGGCCCTTGCCGACCAGCGTGGCGTTGAACCAGTCGCCGTCTTTCACGGCAAAGGTGGCGCGCAGGGCCTTCGCGTTGCTTACCGCCTTGTTGCCGGTAAAGGTGATTGTGCCCAGCCGGTAGCGGTCACCCTCTTCAATAGGCATCAGAATGTCGATGCGCTTGCCCTTGTTGGGGCGGAAGGTAAACCAGTTCAGTCCGCCCTCGTCGCGGATCTGCGTCCTCGGCTCCTCCACCGCCGCGTTGTAGTAGCCCTTGTCCCGGTAGGCCTGGCGTACCCGCTCGGTGTCCTCTTCCAGCTTCGAAGCATCGAAGGCCTGCGCGAACAGATTCTCGAAAATAAGCGAATACGGAATGCCGATGGGCCTCAGGTTCTTCATCGAGCGGCGCAGCAGCAGCCCGCTCAGGTGCTGGTTGCCGGTGAACTTGATTTGGCCCACCTTCACCGTCGGCCCTTCCTTGACGTTGAAGTTCACCTGCACCGAGGCCGGGGGAATCGTCTTTACCTCGGGCTTGATGGTGGCAAACTGGTGCCCGTGCTCCGACAGTATGTCTTTGAGCACGGTCACAGCGCGCATGATCTTCGTCGGGTCGTACTGGCTCTCCACCGACAGGGCAACCTTTTCCTTCTTGAACCGGTCCAGAACGTCCGACACGGAGACCGCGTTCAACCCCTTGTAGTTGATCTCGCGGATCGTGGGCTTTTCCCGTACGAATATGTTCAGGATGATGCCCTTCTCAGAGTCCTCGCGCTCGATGCGCAGGTCTTCGAAGTACCCGGTGTTCCACAGCGAGTTGAAGTCGCGCTCGATGGAAATCGGATCGTAGGTGTCGCCGGGGTGGCTAAACAGCCGCGCCAGCACAGTCTCCTTCGGGATGCGCCGGTTGCCGATGACACGAATCGAATCGATGGTCAGCGGCTGCTGGGCCAACGCTGTGCCGGCGGTGAACGCCAGCGTCAGCAACAACATCACGCGCGCCAGGCGGCTCGCGGTCCGCATTGCGCTGCGGATGCAACTGTGCTTTGTCTTCACTGGGCTGGAGCCCTGCGCCGAGCACAAGTGCTGGTGCGGTCCATAGTTTGCCTTCAAGTTCGGCTTCACCGGTAGAATATCGACACCCTCACTGCTGAAAATCTGACTCTGCCTCGAGGAAAGACTGATTTTACCACCCCAGCGGCGAAGACCCCGCCACGGCCGGCTGGGACCCCGGCCATTACCACCCCGGCTATTGGGGACACAACCCCCAGTCTACCGGAAGCAGACGGGTCGGGACGGGATGTAGACGGGTTAGATTCGCTCTGCATCCCCGCCGCGCCTCGTAGCATCCCTCTTAGACGCAGTTAAGGCGCACAGGACATCCACCCTGCAAGAAGGTTTTCCAGTTTGGGATGCGAACCCTTGGCGCGCGCCATTCCTCTAATTTCCTCGCAATTCCCGCATTTTCCGTGGCTCCTGAGGTATGCTTGCTGCATACCTGGCTCGATTGCCCGCATTTATCCGCAATCTGGATAGGCTTTTCCAGAGAAACTTGAGCGCCGGGAGGCAATGATGCGCCGAGATCTTCCCATGATCCTGATTCGCGTGATTGTGGGTCTGGTGTTCCTGACTGAAGGCATCCTCAAGTTCATCCACCCAGATGAGCTGGGCGTGGGACGCTTTGCCGGGATCGGCCTGCCCTTCCCTCATCTGCTGGCGCCGCTGGTGGGCGGCATTGAGATCGCCGGCGGCGCCGCAATCCTCCTCAATTTCTATGCCGGGGATGCCGCTTTGCTGCTGTTGCTGGTCATTGTCTCCGCGCTCGTCACCACCAAGGCGCCCATCCTGTTGGGCCGTCCCCTGGGTCCTTTTCCGCTCGCCAAGCTCCCCCATTATGGCTGGCTCAGCTTTCTCCACGAGGCCCGCACCGACCTGTGCATGATCTTCGGGTCGCTGGCCGTGCTCATCGACTCCGGCCTGCGCATTGGGCGCAGGAGACGCTGGTACCAATCCAGGGAACTTTAGGGAATGACCGCGTCTGCCCGCGCTGCCATCGGCATTCTTCCGACTAGCGCTGCCTAAGACACCTCAGGTGCCCGCGCCGCGCCCCAATTGAGATGTCAACTCCCGGCCTCTCCCGCGATTCAGTCTTTCGGCCCCTGCTCCCAGTGCCCGGCCAATGCGTAGACGTAAACCAGCATCGCCACGCCGATCAGACCGGGGATCAGGCCGACCAGCGTGATCCGCGCGTCGCCGCTCATCGCCCGCAGAAGGATCGTCAATCCAATGCCGACGGCAACGCAGATCAAGCCGCCGAGTTTTAAACCTTCATACTGTTTGATCCGCTCCATCCGGCTCTCTTCGCGCATCAATTCAATCGCCTCCTTGGCGCCTTCGCCGGAGGCCTCGGTGATCCGCCGGAAGGTTTCCGCCTTGTAGAAGGCCTCGCGTTCCTTGCGCTGGCTGTCGATCCAAGTCTTGATTGGCATAAAGATCGCAAACACCGCCACTGCGCCCACTATCGGAATTAAGTAAATAATATTCGGACCCAACATTTTTTCCTCCTAGCCGGGGAGTCTTCCCCATGCGCTTAGTAGGACAGCAGGCCGGTGAATCCGGTTGCATAATTTCAAAGAAGAGCGATTTCGAGAGAAAATGCAACCAGAGCGGGAGAGAGTAAGTCATACCTGTTGCAGAGGCATAAGCTACAAGAATGAACGCCGCAACCAGCGCCGAGAATAGCCAGGCCGACCTTGCCGACGTTGCCCTCGTTCTGGCCGGCGACGTGCGCGCCTTCGAGGGCATCGTCCGCCGCTGGCAGGGGCCGCTCATCAATATGGCTTGGCGTTACTGCCGCGACCGCGGCCGCGCCGAGGAGATGGCCCAGGAGGCATTCCTCCGCGCCTGGCGCGGCCTGGCCCAGTGGCGGCGCGAATCCAGCTTCTCCGCTTGGCTCTTCGCCCTGGCCAGCAACGTCTATCGCTCCGAGTTGAAGCGATTTCCTACGGAAACCCTTCCTCTGGACGCCGCGCCCGAACCCTCCCGCCCCGCCGCGCAACACAGCGATCTGGCCGCGCAGTTGAGCCAGGATGCGGTGCACCGCGCCGTTTTGGCTCTACCTCTGCGTTACCGCGAGCCGGTGGTTCTGTTTTATTTTCATGAGACGGATGTGGCCGCGGCGGCGCGCGCCATGCGCCTGCCCGAGGGAACCCTCAAAGCACGCCTCTCCCGCGCGCGAACTCTGCTGCGGCAACGCTTCCCGCATCTGGAAGCCGAGCACAAAAATATGGGATTTCCCGCTCTTAAATCTGGAAAGGAGGCTTGAAGATGAACCGGATCAACAACGACAGTGAAGAGATGGAATTGAGCAGGATCGATCACATTCTGGCGTCGGAAGAGCTGTTGATCCCCTCTTCGGGCTTCTTGGCCTCGGTTATGGAGCGCGTCCACGAAGAGGCAACCGCGCCTCCGCCCATCCCATTCCCATGGAAGCGGGCCGTTCCCGGCATGGTGCTGGCCGCCGGGGTCCTCGGCTGGGGCGCATTCGAGCTTGTGCGTTACGGGCTGCCCGCCGTGGGCTCAATCGCGCTAACCACGCCGCATCTCTCCGCCGCCGTCGCGCGCCCACTCGAAGAAGTGGGCTGGGTCGCGCTGGCCCTCGGGGCCTCGCTGCTCTCCTGGCTTCTCTCCCGCCGCCTCGTCGGCCGTGGCGGGCTGCTGTAAGTCTCTATTGCGCCACCGCGTACTTGGCCCCAAACCGCCGCAACTTCTCGAGGATCGCCGCCGCCTGCCCGGCGTCGATAGCCTCTGCGCCCAGCCCGACGCCCTCCTTCAGATCCCCGGCCAGCCCCGCGGCCACCAGCGCCGCCGCGGCGTTCAGCAGCACAATGTCGCGCCGCGCGCCGGGAACGCCGGTCAGCACGTCATAGAGCAGAGCCGTGTTGGTCTTCACATCGCCGCCGGTGAATTGATCCAGGGTCGTGCGCGGCAGCCCCGCCATCTCCGGCGTCACGCGGGCGGCCTTCAACGTCGGCGCGCCGCCCCCTTCCGGCTCCTCGATGCGCGCCACAATCGACTCGCCGGTCGTCGTCAGTTCGTCGATTCCATCCGTCCCATGCACCACGAAAGCCCGTTTGGCGCCCAGAGCCGCCAGCGTCCGCCCCACCAGCAGCACCTTGCTGGGAGCCAGCACGCCGATGACCTGATTACGCGCGCCCGCCGGGTTGGTCAGCGGGCCAACCAGGTTAAAAATAGTCCGGAAGCCCAGCGCCCGCCTCAGCGGCCCCAGAGCCTTCATCGCCGGGTGATAGAGCGGCGCAAACAGGAAGACGAAGCCGGTGGTGCGGAGACATTCGGCAGCCAGTTCAGGACCGAGCGCGATGGGCACGCCCAGCGCCTCCAGCACGTCGGCCGCGCCGCACAGCGAGGTCACCGCGCGATTGCCGTGCTTGGCCACTTTGGCTCCCGCAGCGGCCGCCACCAGCGCCGCGCCGCAGGAGATGTTGAAGGTGAGCGGACCTCCGCCGCCGGTGCCGACCGCGTCGACCAACTGGTCGCGCTCGTCGGGCGTAAAGGGCAGTGGCGTGACGCGCCGGCGCATACAATCGACAAATCCGGCCAGCTCCGGCGCCTGTTCGCCGCGCGTGGCCAGAACAGTGAGCAGCGCCGCCGTCTCAACTTCGGGCACCGAGCCGGTGAGAATCTCTTCCAGCACGCCAGCCGCCTGTTCGCGGGTCAGCGCCGCGCCATCCTCGGCCAGCGGCTTCAAAAGCTCCTTCAATGAGGCCATATCCTTCCATGATAGCGGCGAGCCACGGCAACGTCGCGCTATTCCGCAAATTGAGAATGCTCCGCGCCTTCCGTTTGCCCCTCCTTTGGCCGGCGAGATAGTATTTGTATGCCGCTGGCACGGTCGCGCGGGCTCGGAATCAGGCGGGCCCGGTTCCGAATTCTCAACCACAGCGGACGCGGACGGTCCCAACCGACATGAAGATTCACGAGTATCAAGCGAAGGAAATCCTGGCCAGGTACGGCGTGCCTGTGCCCAAGGGCGAAGTTGCCAACACGTTTGAAGAAGCCTCGACGGTTGCGCGCAAGCTCTTTGCCGAGGGCGCTAGCGGCGTCGTGGTCAAGGCGCAGATTCACGCCGGAGGCCGTGGCAAGGGCGGCGGCGTAAAAGTTGCCCTCACCCGCGAGGACGCCGAGCTCTACGCCAAGAACATTCTCGGCATGCAGCTCGTCACCCACCAGACCGGCCCGCAAGGCCAGAAGGTGCAGCGGCTGCTTATCGAGGAGACCGCGGCCATCGAGCGCGAGCTCTACCTCGGCATCGTTCTCGACCGCGCCGCCGGCAAGCTGGTCTTCATGGCCTCGCAGGCCGGCGGCATGGAGATCGAGGAAGTGGCCGCCAAAACGCCCGAGGCCATCTTCAAGGAGAGCATCGACCCGGCCATCGGCTTCGGCGCCTGGCAGGCGCGCAAGCTGGCCTTTGCGCTGGGGCTCAAACCAGCGCAGATCAACGCCGCCGTCGTCTTCTTCCAAAGCCTCTACAAGGCCTACATCGAAACCGACGCCTCGCTGGTGGAGATCAATCCCTTCATTACCACCAAAGACGGCAAGCTTTTCGCCCTCGACGCCAAGATCAACTTCGACGACAACGCCCTCTTCCGCCATCCTGACATCAAGGCGCTGCGCGACACCGCCGAGGAGGACCCGCTTGAAGTGGAGGCCAGCAAGTACGCGCTCAACTACATCAAGCTCTCGGGCTCCATCGCCTGCATGGTCAACGGCGCCGGCCTGGCCATGGCCACCATGGACATCATTCAGTACGCCGGCGGCAGCCCCGCCAATTTCCTCGACGTAGGCGGCGGAGCCACCCAGGAACAAATTGAGCACGGCTTCGAGATCCTGCTCAGCGACGCGCACGTCAAGGCCATCTTCATCAACATCTTCGGCGGCATCCTGCGCGTGGACCGGCTGGCCACGGGCGTAGTGGCCGCGGCGCGCAATTTGAAGATCAAGGTGCCCATCGTGCTGCGCCTGGAAGGCACCAACGTCGAAGAGGGCCGGCGGATTCTCGCCGAGTCGGGCTTGAATTTTCTAGTGGGAGAAACAATGAAAGACGCGGCGGAGCTGGTCGTGAAGGCCGCTGCAGCGTGAGTGCGAGTGCGAGTGTGAAAGGCAGTGAGATGGCAAAGTCATTTCGTGAGCTATTGGTTTGGCAAAAGGGGATACAGTTATCAGTTCTTATTTACCGGCTATCGAAGCAGTTTCCTCGCGAAGAGACCTACGGGCTCTCGAACCAGATGCGCCGGGCGGCAGTATCGATACCGAGCAATATTGCCGAGGGTGCAGGACGGCTGAACACTCGGGAATACAAACAGTATCTTGGCGTGGCCAGAGGGTCAAGTTTTGAATTGCAGACGCAGTTGACCATAGCCAGGGAATTGGGATTCGGAGATATTGAGCGGCTTCGCGAAGCCGAGTCTACATGCGATGAGATAGGGAGGATGCTCTTCGGAGTCATTCAAGCGCTGTGTGCTAAACATGAAGAGCCCATGGATGCCTCCCCACACTCACACTCACACTCACACTCAAAGCAAGAAGCTAGAAGCTAGGAGCTGTTCTCAATGGCTGTACTTGTCAACAAACAAACCCGCCTCATCGTTCAAGGCATCACCGGCAAAGAAGGAACCTTCCACGCGATGAGTTGTGCCGAATACGGCACAAAAGTCGTCGGCGGAGTAACTCCCGGCAAGGGTGGAACGACGCACGAAGGCTGGCCGGTGTTCAACACCGTCGCGGATGCTGTAGCTGCAACCGGCGCCAACGCCACCGTGATCTTTGTGCCGCCGCCGTTTGCCGCCGACGCCATCCTCGAGGCCGAGGATGCGGGCCTTCCTCTCATCGTGTGCATCACCGAGGGCATTCCCACCCTCGATATGGTCAAGGTGTGGGCCAAGCTCAAGGACTCCCGCTCTCGCCTCATCGGCCCCAACTGCCCCGGCGTCATCTCGCCCGGCAAGGCCAAGATCGGCATCATGCCCGGCCGCATTCATAAGGAAGGATCGGTCGGCATCGTCTCGCGCTCGGGCACGCTCACTTATGAAGCCGTGCACCAGCTCACGCAGCGCGGCATCGGCCAGTCGACGGCCATCGGCATTGGCGGCGATCCCATCGTCGGCACCACCCACATCGACGCGCTGCGCCTCTTCAACGACGACCCGGAGACCGAAGCCATCGTCCTGATCGGCGAGATCGGAGGCTCCGCCGAAGAGGCCGCGGCGGAGTTCGTCAAAAAGCACGTGAGGAAGCCGGTCGTCGGCTTCATCGCCGGACAGACCGCGCCGCCCGGCCGCCGCATGGGCCACGCCGGCGCCATCATCAGTGGTGGGCAGGGCACCGCCGCCGACAAGATGAAGGCCATGAAGGAAGCCGGAATTCACGTGGCCGTTTCGCCGGCCGAAATCGGCGCTACGCTGGCGCAGGTGATCGGGAAAGCC
>JBEKZR010000161.1:0-7799 GCA_049509715.1 Occallatibacter sp.
CCATCGCGCAGCAGCACCGTATCCTCCACCTTGCCGCCGCGGATGCTGGGGTTCCAGGCGAAGGCCTGGTTGTTGACCACCACCTCGGTTCCCTTGGGCGTTGCCACCCACTCGCGCTCGCCGTAGCCGGTGGGTCCGCCCTGGTGATGGAACCGCTCCTCGCCGGAGAAACCCTGCGCCGCATAGGCCGCCTGGGCCACGGCGAAGAGTTGGGCCGACGTGGCGCCCACGCGGGTTGCGTTCAGCAGCGCGGCGTTCACCTGGGCCGATGCCACAAAGCGCTTGCCAAGCTCCGCCGGCAGCGCGCCGAAGTGAACGAAACGCGTGATGGAGATGGCCAGTCCCCACTTGCGCGAGCACAGGTTGAGCATGGCGTACTGTTTCAGCCGCGCCCCGCGCGCCACGGCGTGCTTGTACTTCAGGATGCGGTCGTCCACCGCGTAAAGATAGACCGAGGGCAGGATGCCGCGGTGCAACAATCCGCCCGCGGTGATGGCCTCCAGGTCGTACTCGCTCATTCCGGGCTCGACCTGGTTGAGCGCTTCCACCGTGGCGGCCGCGGTCTCCGCGCCCAGCCAGCGGTAGCGCGCAATCTCGGTTTCGCTCAGCGCCGCGCGCAAAGGGAAGAGGTTGACCGGCGTCAGCCCCGCGCCCGGCGTATCCGAGCCGAGCGCTCCGCCGGCCAGCTTTGCGGCGGCGGCGTTGGTGTCGTCGGCCCACCAGGGAAAGAGCACCGGCTCAAAATCCAGCGCGCCAAACTCCTCGTCGTGGAGGCGCGGCGCTTCATTCTCGGTGGTGAAGTAGTAGCGCTTGCCCGCCGCGGTCACCAGCAGCGAAGCCACGCCGGTCTCGCACGGCGTGAGCACGCGCAACTCCACCGCGCCGCCCGTCAGCCAAGCCACATTCTCGTTGCGCCGGATGAGAACGCCCGCCAGCTTCTGGCCGCGCAGCCATTCCACCAGCTTCTCATGCTTCGCATCCAGCTCCGCATTCCACGCCTTTTCCGTCACCAGCGTGACGCCATTTACTACCAGGCTCTTGCCAATTCTCTTGGTCATAGTTACCTTTCTTCTTCGCAATTCCTCAGCTATGTTTCCTTCTCCGCGCGGTCAATTCTGCCTGCTTCGCGGTCACTTTTTGCCGTTGCTTGCGCAACTGGCTCCAATACCACCAGTTCCTTTGCTTAAGGGGCAGATCGGGATCGCCGGCCTGGGCAATGGCGCAACGAAAAACATCGAGGCAGCAAATATCCTGCCGCCTTCCGGTCATCCGGCACAGCCTGCCGTAGAGTTCCTCGCCGTCTTGCGCCGCCAACTCCGCAACCGATAGTACTCCCAGCTTTTGCAAATCGGAGATGGTCGCCGGACCCACTCCGGCAAGATCCTTCAATTTGCGATCGTCGCGCATCTTTTCATCCGCGGTGTTCGATTCCCAAGGCGATTTGGGCGTTAACAGATTTCGTCAGCGCCCGATCGGTTTCCGCGCTCCGCTCAGTCCTCGAGCTCGGGGTGGTAGTGGCTCTCCCAGCCCAGGTAGCGAGCGGCCTCGTGCACGGCCTTTGAAACGTCGCTGAAGTTGGCGGCCACGTGGTGCTCGAAGCCCTCGCGGCAGATGTACTTCAGCAGTTTCTGCAGTTGCGGAATCTCGGCCACGCCCGCACCGCCAAAGGTTGTGAGCGGATCGTCGGTGAATTTGCCCGCGCCGGTGTATCCGCGAATCACGCCGCGGCGATCGTCGGTCGAGTAGCGCGCATAGCTCATGCCGCCGGCCTTCACGCGGCCCACGCAGGTGCCGAAGGCGTTTTCCTTGCCCACCGTGCCGGCGATAATCTCCTGGAAGTCCATGCGGACATCCTTGAAGAAATGCTTGGGCAAGTTGGAGCAGTGGAAGCAGACGCACTTGTTTGGATCGCTGCCGTAGTTATTGTTCCAGTCGAGCAGCGCCGAGGGCGTGCCGCTCGCCAGGGCGAGCATGTGCATGCTCAGCGTGCCAGGCACATCCACCTCGCAGGCCGAAGGAATGAGATCGTTGCTCATCATGCTCATGATGGTGCAGGGCACCACGCCGAAATACTCTTCCATCGAGGTCCAGCACTGCACGGCGCTGATGGCGACATGGGTCTGCTTCATCCAGCCGTCGATGACCGCGCCCAGTTTGGCCATCTTGAGCAGCGCCGCGTCGGAAATTCCTGCGGTGGAGACATAGCTCTTGATCGCGGCCAGCTTGGCCTGCGCGGCGTCGTCCGTATCCTTCATCTTGTTGATGCGGCCGAAGATTTCCGAAAGATCAATCGTCTCGATAGAGATGCCGCTGGTTTCGAGGAGCCGCTCGGAGTAGCGCACGGTGTTAAACGCCGTGGGACGCGCGCCGATGGCGCCGATGCGCAGATTCTTCAGGCCCTTGACGATGCGGCAAACTGCCGAGAACCACTCCAGGTCGGCCTTGAACTCCGGCGAACCCAGGGTTTCGGTGTGCAGCGTGGTCAGCGAATACGGAATGCCGTACTGCATCATGTTGTTACAACAGCTCATCTTGCCGCAAAAACTGTCGCGGCGCACGGCAATGGTCATGTCCTCGGAACGGTCGGGCGTGGCCTGCACCAGCACCGGAACCTTGAGCCCCGACAACCGGATGGCGTCCACAATGCCGCGCTCCTCGCCAAAGTTCGGAAGCGTCACGATGATGCCGTCGATCTCCTCGGCGTGCTTCTTGAACAGCGCGGCGCAACGCTCGGACTCAGCGTAGGTTTCCACCGCGCCATGCCTTGACTCCTCCGGGCTTAACACCACGGCCCGTGTGCCTGCGGCCTTCAGAACCGCGATAATTTCATCGCGGCCTGTCTTGGCCAAATGGCCAGGGAAAAAACCTCGGTTGCCTACTACGATCCCGAATGTCATTGTGCGTTGTGCTGCCATGTTTTCTGCTCCCTTTATCCTCGCCGCTTGCGCGGCTTCATTGCGCCTGCCGGGGCCGGAAACGCCGTCATCCTTCCGGAACTCCCGCTACGGGCATTGGTTTCAACTGCTCCTCGCGCCACGACGGCCTGGTGCGCCTACTCAAGAACTCTTCACTCCTTGCGCGCTTCATCCATGCGCGAGGTATTACTTGACCGCCTGACCCGGACGGAACTTCACCACGTAAAACACCCCCAGAGCCGTCAACACACCGCCCCACCAGACGGGCGTGTGCAGGTTGGTCAACTGCACCAGGGGCGGATAGATTCCCGTGTGCCATTCATAGACGCCATAGCCCAGGATCATCGACCCATAAACGACCAGCAAAACTCCAATGAAGAACCAGATGGGAATACCGGAACCATGCATATCTCTTTACCCTTTCCTCTCTCGCGTCCGTACAAAATCTCTCGCAAACAGCTCAGAATCTCTTCTGTTACCAGAAAATTATGTTGAGCGCCGTGAAGATCACGGCAACCAGCCCGGCCCATATCCACTCGTTCTTGTAGAACGGAACCGGATCTTCCGTGGGCAGCTTGGTGGCGCCATAAACAAGGCCTTCCAGCTCCGCCACCGGCCTGGGCTTGGTGAACATGCTCACCACGAAGATCACGATGGCGGTGAACAGGCATGCCCACAACGCGCGGAAGACATTTTCCGCCATCGTCTTGGCCGCATCCGAAAGCGCTACGTATTTTAGATTCTCAGGATTGACGTGGACCCACATGAACAGGCTCACTGAAAAGGCGATGCCCAGCAGCAGGCCCAGAAAGCCGGCGAGCCGGGTGGCGCGCTTCCAGAACATGCCCAGCAGAATGGTGGCCAGAAGCGGCGCGATAAAGATGCTGAACAGCGCCTGCACGTAGTCCATGATGCCGTGCGCCCGCTGCACCAGGTAGCCGGCGCCGATGGAAACCAGCACGCCTATGACGATCGACAGCCGGCCCACCATCACATAGTGGCTGTCGGTGGCTTTCTTGTTGATCAGCGGCTTGTAGAGGTCGTAGGTCCACACCGTGGAGAAGGCGCTCACGTTGCCGGCCATGCCGCTCATGAAGCCGGCGATCAGCGCCGTGATTCCCAGGCCCAGCAGGCCGGGGCCGAGGTAGCGGACCATCATGAGCGGAAGCACCTCGTTGTAGCTGTGCAGATCCGTCTGCGGCCCCTCTTTCTGGTCCAGCACATCCTGTTGGACCGCCGGTGAAAGCGATGTCTGTTTCAAAAGCGGACCGCAACTGGCGGACATCGGAACGCAAGCCTTCCATGTGTCCTGGGGAATCAACTGCATGCGGCTCCCGTCGGGATTCTGCAGCAGCACCAGGCCCAGCAGGCCGGGCAGGATGACGATGAACGGAACCGCCATTTTGAAAAATGACCCGATGATCGGCGCCATCCTCGCGGCGCGCAGGTCATGTGCGGCAA
The DNA here is from genome assembly GCA_049509715.1 of Occallatibacter sp. Classification (GTDB taxonomy): domain Bacteria; phylum Acidobacteriota; class Terriglobia; order Terriglobales; family Acidobacteriaceae; genus Telmatobacter. The sequence goes on from JBEKZR010000161.1 coordinate 4,377, forward strand.
GTACGCGCTGCACCACCAAAAAGTCGGTGCACCAGTAGCCGAAGCTGATCGCGAATCCCAGGCCGAAGACGATCCCGGTCCAGTGCACCCCCATGGGATTGTCGGCAAAATGGGCGGTGTCGCGCCATAGGTGGAAGTAGCTGTCCGAATGCATATTGGCGATGATCTGGGTCTTCAGCCCGCCCACGCCGCCGGCCTGAATCATGCCCAGAACCGGCACCAGCAGCGCGCCGCCCCAGATAAGCACGAACTGCAAAACCTCGTTGAAGATGGCCGAGCGCAACCCCCCCAGGGCGACGTAAAGCGTGACTGCGGCCGCGGAGACCAGGATGCTGAAGGTGAGACTCCAGCCCAGAACGACCTTCATCACCACGGCCATGGCGAACATGTTCACGCCGCTCATCAGGATCATCTCCAGGGCGAATGAGATGGCGGCCAGGACGCGGGCGTGCTCGCCGTAGCGCAGGTTCAGGTAGCCGGGCACCGAGTGGGTCTTCGACACGTAGTAGAAGGGCATCATCACCAGGCCTAGAAAGAGCATGGCGGGGATGGCGCCGATCCAATACCAGTGGGTGGCCAGGATGCCGTATTCGTAAGTCGTTCCGGCCCAGCCCATCAACTCCAGAGAGCCGAGGTTGGCCGAGACAAAGCTCAAACCGGCGATCCAGGCCGTCATCTGGCGCCCGGCCATGAAAAACTCTTCGCTGGTGTTGGATCGGCCCTTGAGGTAAAAGCCGATCCATACGACCATCCCGAAGTAGAGGGCGATCACGACGATGTCGAGCCGGGCCAGGCGCGCCAGAGGCGCTGCGCTGAAGGCCAGGAATGAAGGCAGGGAGCCGAAAGAGCCGGCGGCGAGGTAGGCTGGGACAGATCCGAACATTGCGTCACCTGAAAGGGGGTCGATTCGCCCGCGAAGGTTGCGGACGTTCGCCCTTTAGTAAATGGGTTTACTCCGACACTTGTCAAGCGGCAAGCCGTCGCCGGGGGAAAAAACTCCAACCACCGCGCACCGCCTGCGTTCAAACCGTAAAGCCCGGAACGCAGAGCGCATCCGGAATTGAGTAATCGTTTACCGAACGAAGTCTACCATAGCTCCACCGCCCTCCGATTCACCGCACGATTTCTTCCTTGTTTCCCGTCGATTCTGGGCTACTTCGTGTAACTCTCAGAAAGCGTTTACCCACGAGAAAGCCGCGGAGTCTCCAGCATCATTGGAGGCGCTCTGGTGAGCCAGATCACGTCCGCGGGTGCGCGCTGGCACATCTCGGGCCCTGTTGCGGTGGCACCCTGTCCAATACAAGGTGCATCCCATGCCGGATTCACGCCCGGATACCGCAAAGGATCGCTGGACCCATCCGGCAGTCATCCTCGTCGCCACCGATCTGAGCGACCTCGACCGGCTGATGCCGTTTGCTTTTGAGCAGGCAGTTGAGACGGGGGCGCGCCTGATTCTCCTCCACGTGCTGGCCTCTGCCGCAGTCATGTCGGCGGATGCCATCGGCATGCCGTATTACGATCCCGTGGGCGCGTTGGAGACTGCCACCAATACCCTGGAACCCTGGTGCGAGATGGCGCGGATGAAGAGCATCGTTTGCGATGCCCTGGTGCGCGAGGGACATGCCGTGCGGCAGATTGAAGCCGTTCTCCGCCAGTTCCAGGTTGATCGCCTTCTTCTCGGCACCCGGAGCCGCGGCAAGCTGGGCAAGCTGCTTCTGGGTTCCGTAGCGGAACAAGTGCTGCGCTCGGTCAACCTCCCGGTCATGACCGTGGGACCCGAGGCTCATCTCCCGGTGCAAGGCGGCGACTGCGAACGCGTCGTGCTGCATGCAACCACACTCAGAGAGACCTCTCGCCCGAGCGCGGCGCTTGCTTGCCAGATCGCGGCCAGCCAGGGAGCAAAACTGGTCCTGCTCCATGTGCTGCCTCCCATGGATGAACCAGCCACGCACGAGACGGGCCGGAGCGGTCAGCTCGCCGCCCTCGATTCGGCCGCACTGCAGCAGTTGCGCGCCCTGGCCGACGAAACCGGCGCCCACTGCTGCTCTTGCGTCGAGCCGCTGGTCGTCCATGGCAACCCGTCCATCGAGATTCTTGCCGCCGCCGCCGGGCAGCGCGCCAGCTTGATCGTCCTTGCCGCCACCGGGCGCTCGGTCTTGGATAATCTCACCCGCGACCGCACCATTTATCGGGTTCTGGCCCATGCCCACTGCCCCGTGCTCACCCTGCGCGTGCCCGCGGCCACGCCGGCCCCGGCCCCAGCAGAGCGGCTGGCCGTGCGTGGTTAAATGGGCGCCAGGGAGCCGGACGAGGAATAGAATTCACGTTGTCAGCTGTTCCTGCTGGGACTCCGCCAGGCTTTCAAACTGCTCGATCTCGACCTCGCCCTCGGGGAAGATGGCTTTGACCTGGAGGTGCCCGCCCATGGCCTGAATGTAGCTGCGCAGGGTTGAAACGTACATATCCGTGCGCTTCTCCATCCTCGACACCGCGCCCTGATTGACTTGGAGAACCTTTGCCAGGCTGACCTGGGTCAGGCTCCTCGCCTCTCGGAGCTGATAGAGGGTCATCACGCCGGCGGCATCCTTCACCCGCTGCTCGATCTCCGCCTCCTCTTTCGGTGAGAAGCTTCCGCGAATCTCTCTCCACTTGTGGGCCATGATTTCACTCTCCAATCTCTTTGAGGTGTTGGGCATAAATCGCATCCGCGGTTCGGACTGCGTCAACGTACCAATTCTTGTCGCCTGTCTTGTCGCCGCCTAGAATCAGGTAGGCGTTCCTGCGGGGATCGAAGGCGAAGAGAACGCGGTAGGGCCGCCCCCGATGTTGGACCCGCAGTTCTTTCAAGTTTGGGAAGGCCGATCCTTTGAGTGTGTCAACGTAAGGCCGTCCAAGTTCAGGACCGTACCGCTCAAGCATTCCGACGCCGGCGGCCACGCTACGTCGTTCATCTTTGCTCAGATCGACATACCATGCCCGGAACTCGTCGCTGACTTCCACTTCCCAAGTCATGGCAAAAGTATACCTTTCAAGTGATATACCGTCAAGGGCATAGTGGGCCGGGCGCACAACGCCGTATGAATTTGGGTGGTGAACGGGAAGATATTCGGAAGTGATTCTATAGGAGGGGTTTACGCGGTCAGCCGTTCGAGCTGGTCGGGCTTGACGATGGTCATGCTGGAACCTTTGATGGTGATCCACTGGTCGCGACGGAACTGGTTCAGCAGCCGCGTCACGGTCTCGCGCGAGGTGCCGGCCATGTTGGCGATCTCTTCGTGGGTCAGAGCCATGGTAAAGCGGAGTTCCTGCTTGCCGTTGCCGTTGGAGGCCGCGCGGCTCCAGTCGAGCAGCAGCCGGGCCAGCCGCCCCGCCGCCGAGCCGGAAAGCGCCAGCCGTTTGGCGTCGTGAAACACCGTCAGGTAT
>JBEKZR010000162.1:0-7738 GCA_049509715.1 Occallatibacter sp.
GCCACAGGGTCGGGGCAAAGACCAGCACGAACAGTAAAAAGAAGACGCCGGTGACTTCGAGCCACAGGATGCCGCCTATGCGGCGAAAGGGACGCAAAAAGCCGCCTACGCCGCGCGCGACTCCCCTGGCAGCCTGGCCGGCGGCCTGACCAGCGGCCCGGTGTTGGGCGGCAGTGCCGGCAGCCGGGCGGGCGGGCAGGTTGGCCGCGGACACACCCGCAGCGGCACGCTGGCCGGCGATGCGCCCGGCAACCCGCAGGCCGATGCCCATAGCGCGGCCGATGGAGTGAGGCTTCATTCCGTTTATGATGGTAGCAGCGGCGCTCGCCGAGGCGTTTTTCACCGTTTGTGAACGCTTCCCTGTTGCCGCTGAACGGCGATAGAAGTAAGGTAGAGGAATCCTGCGCCGCAACCCGCGCCCGTTTCCTGCGCTGGCCGCCGCCTCTGGAGGTATCCATGACATCCCGTCTGCGCGAACTGATTCAGCAACTGGGCGAGGCCATCCACGAGTCGGTCATCGAGAGTGAGCAGATCGCCGGGGTGGTGCAGGATATTCGCAAGTACGGTTTCGACGTGCTGCTGATGCTGGAAGCCACCATCGGCCTGAACGAGGTCCCCGCCAAGCAAGCCAAGGAGGCTGGGGACGATGCGGCTGGCGCGGAGCCGGGCGGCGAGGCCGCGTCCTTTACCCAGAACGATCTCCACTTTCTCCGCTCGTTGCGCATCTCCGTCGAGGGCGAAGCGGAAAATGCGGCGGAGTCGGACACGGAGTAGTCTGGCCGGCGCGATGGGATTCCGCTGGCGGTGCCGTTGGTTTGGGGAGATAATCACCCTATGGCCACTTTGCCCAGTTCCGAAGAACTCTGGACCGTGCGGGAATACCTGCGGACGAGTTGGAGTCCGGACCGCGAGTTTGTGGATGGGCGGATCGAGGAGCGGAACTTGGGCGAGAAAGAGCACTCCATCATCCAGCGATATCTGACGTTTCTTTTCATGCTTAAGCGCGCGGAATGGGGAGTCGAGGTGTTTCCCGAACTTCGCACACAAACCAAGCCGAGGAATTTCAGGGTTCCGGATGTGCTGGTAATGCGCGCGGAGGACAAATTCGAACGCTATGTAACGCATCCGCCGTTGATTGCTATCGAAATTCTTTCACCGGAAGATTCGGTCAGCGCCATGCAAGGGAAGGCCGCGGAATATCGAAGCTTTGGCATCGAACATATCTGGATCATCGACCCGGAGCCGCGCATCGCCTATAGATATACTTCTGCCGGACTCGAAGAGGTGCGGACGGGCGAGCTTGCCGTGCCGGAGACGCCGATTCGCGTGGTGCTGAGCGAGCTGTTTGCGGAATTGGACCGGGCGTGATTGAGTAACCATTCGTTCCTTCAATTTGAGTTTGATGAGAGACAATGTCTGATTACAGATTCTTGATCGATAACGACAGTTTGTCATCGGCCCGTTACTTCCCAAAGAGGCGCATCGTTACATTTCATCAAGCCGGACTCGAACCGAGCGCGCCGGATGTTGCGATTGTGGTAAAGGCTTACGAATTTGGCTGCATTATCGTCTCTGCAAACGGTCCACATTTTGAAGCGGAGATGCGTAAATTTCTGGCAACAACAAAGCGAAAAGACTGTCATGATTTGTATGGTCTCGTCATCATTCCAAATCAAGCTGCCATACAAGACCGAGTTTTGCCTAAGCTAGCAACAAAGCTTCGATTGGAAGGTAAACGCATCTCGTGGGATGACGTGTGGAGAAAGAACCTCCTGGTTCGTGTCCGCTCAGATGGTGTGGTCAATGTTCGAGATGAACTCGGACGCTGTTTCTATTGCAAAAAGCTGGAACTATCTTAACTTAAGTGCAGAAAAAGCAAGCCTGGGGGGCTGAAGCTCAACAAATTTGCTGCCAATTTGGCGTGGTTTAGCTGCGCCCTTGCAAAGCAAATACATGCCCATTTGAATGGCGCGGCCTTCAGCTCTTTAGCACCACCCGTATATGCAGTTCCTTCAACTGCTGTTCGGTGACGGTGGTGGGAGCTTCGGCCATCAGGTCGATGGCTTTGGCGCTCTTGGGGAAGGCGATGACCTCGCGCAGGCTGGATGCGCCGCTGAGTAGCATGACGATGCGGTCCAGGCCGAGGGCGATGCCGCCATGCGGCGGAGTGCCGTATTCGAGCGCGTCCAGGAAGAAGCCGAAGCGGGCGCGGGCCTCTTCGTCGCTGATGCCGAGCGACTGAAAGATCTGCTGCTGCACATCTTTGCGATGGATACGGATAGAACCGGAGCCGAGTTCGATGCCGTTCAGAGCCAGGTCGTAGCAGTTGGCGCGCACACTGGCCGGATCGGTGAGCAGGTTGGCCATGTCGGCCTCGTGTGGCGAAGTGAAGGGGTGGTGCGCCGGCATCCACTTGGCTGTCGCGACGTCGTATTCGAACATGGGGAAGTCGACGATCCAGATGGGGTGGAAAGCGGCAGCGCCGTCCACGGCTTTCCCGCCACTCCATGGTTCCACGTTTTGGACTGTTTCCTCGGTGATGCGGAAGGCTCCGTGGCGCTCGGCGTACTTCTTCGCTAGTTCCGTGCGGAAGTTGCCGGCTGCCGAGTAGACGTTGATCTCGCGCTCGGAGAGGCGGCCTTCGAACTTGGTGTCGCTGGCTTTGACGGGATGGGCGGGGTCTCCGGCGACGATGATGACGAAGTCGGCCTCGTCCGCGCCGGCCAGCGAGCGGACTTTGACGGCGGCTTCGGGGAAGCCCTTGGCCAGCCGCTTGAAATCGTCAATGAACTTGGCGCCCTTCTTCAAATCAAAGAGGGGGTGGTTGTCTTCGCGCTCCTTGCGGCTCAGCTCGCCCACGTTGGGGATGCGCAGCGCCACCACAGGCAGCGCGGGATCGATTTGCAGCGTGGCCAGGTCCGCATCGGTGAAGGCTGAACGCACATCGGTAAGTCCGGGCAGGCGCAGGTCAGGCTTGTCCGAGCCGAAGCGGCGCATGGACTCGTCGTATGTGATGCGCGGAAAGGGCGTGGGCAGCGTGACGCCGGCCGCGGCAAAAGCCGCCGTCATAAACTGCTCGACGACGGCAAAGACGGTCTCCTGGTGGGGAAAGCTCATCTCCAGGTCCACCTGGGTGAATTCGAGCTGGCGGTCGGCGCGCAGGTCCTCGTCGCGGAAACAGCGAGCGATCTGGAAGTAGCGGTCGAAGCCGGAGATCATCAGAATCTGTTTGAAGATCTGCGGCGACTGCGGCAGCGCGTAGAACTCGCCTGGATGGACGCGGCTGGGGACGAGAAAATCGCGCGCTCCCTCGGGGGTGGATTTGGTGAGGATGGGCGTTTCGATCTCCAGAAAGCCCTGCTGGCTCAGGTCGTCGCGAATGGCCAGCGTGATCTCGTGGCGCAGCCGGAAGTTGCGCTGCATCTCCGGGCGGCGCAGGTCCAAGTAGCGGTACTTGAGCCTGACCTCTTCGTTCTGAATGGCGTCCTCTGAGGGCGAAAACGGCGCCAGGCGCGCGTCGTTCAGCACCAGCAGCTCGGTGGCCTCGATCTCGATTTCGCCGGTCGCCATCTTGGGGTTGATGGCGTCGGCGTCGCGCAGCCGCACCTTGCCCACAGCGGCGACGACGTACTCGGGGCGCACATGCTCGCCTTTCAGGTGGCCTTCGGGGGTCAGTTCCTTGTCCAGCACAATCTGGGCGATGCCGGAGCGGTCGCGGAGATCGAGAAAGATGAGGTTGCCGTGATCGCGGCGGCGGTTCACCCAGCCCATCAGAACCACTTGCTGGCCGGCGTTGGCGGCGCGCAGTTCGCCGCAGAGATGCGTCCGTTCGAGATTTCCCAGAAAATCAAGCACTACTCGTGTCCTTTGCTTGCTTATCAAAAATATTGGGTGCCCCAGGTCTGGATTTTCAGACCTGGGAGACCACGAACTAAACCAGCGACCGTTCAACCAGAATAAATCTCCATGCCCCATTCCTTTCGCGCTCAATGCGAAAAGGGTGGGAGACCAAGAACTTGGGTGCCCCAGGTCCCGATTTTGGGACCTGGGAAACCACGAACCCTAACCCGTCGCGTTCAATTGGAAAGAAAGCCAGCCAACTCCGCGCGAGAAACCTTTGTCTGTATGCCGGTGGCGAAGGTCTTCACCGTCAGAATACCGGATTTCAGCTCGTCTTCGCCCAGGATGACGATGCGACGGGCGGTCTTTTCGGCGGCGTCAAAGGATTTTTTCAGGCGAAAGCTGCCGTCGCCCAGCTCGATCCACAGGCCGGCGCGGCGTAGTTCGCGGGCCAGCGTCAGCGCTGCGGCGTTTAATCCCTCGCCCAGCGGCGCAATAAATGCGTCCGCCACCTGCGGTGGGGCAACCTCCTGCGCCAGCAGCGTCAGCACCAGTCGGTCCTCGCCGATGGCAAAGCCGATACCCGGCGCCTTGGGTCCGCCCAGCATCTCGCTCAACCCGTCGTACCGGCCTCCGCCCAGCAGTGCATTCTGAGCACCCAAGCCTCCATGCGTGAACTCGAAGGTGGTGCGGGTGTAGTAGTCCAGGCCCCGTACCAGCCGGTGATTGAGCGTGTACGGCACGCCGGTCGCGTCCAGAGCCGCTGTGACTGCTGCAAAGTGTTTTTCTGACTCTTGGTCGAGAGAATCCGCAATCACTGGCAATTTCTCGATGATCGGCTGGTCGGCGGGAACTTTGCAGTCCAGCACGCGCAACGGGTTGGTGACGGCGCGGCGCTGGCAATCGGCGCACATCTGCGAAACCACGGGAACCAAAGCTGCCCGCAGCGCCTGGTTGTAACGTTCGCGGTCCGCGGAGGACCCGACAGAGTTCAGCTCCAGCGTCCAGTCCTTAATGCCCAGTTCGTCCAGCAGCGTGGCCAGCATCTCCAAAACTTCCGCGTCGCGCAGCGGGCTTTCGCTGCCCGCAGACGGCGGCCCAATCACCTCCGCGCCGATCTGCGAAAACTGCCGGTAGCGGCCCTTCTGCGGCCTCTCGCGCCGGAACTGCGGCCCGATGTAATAGAGCTTCTGCAACTGCCCGCTTTCGATGAGATTGTGCTCGATGGCCGCGCGCACCACACCGGCGGTATTCTCCGGGCGTAAGGTGAGGGTCTGCGTCTTCTCCGACTGCGCGCGGGCGCGGTCCTCCCAGGTGTACATCTCCTTGGAGACGATGTCGGTCTCCTCGCCCACGCTGCGGGCAAAGAGCGCCGTATCTTCAAAGACGGGCGTGCGAATCTCGCCAAAGTTGTAGCGGGCGAAGACGGCGCGCGCGGTGGCCTCGATGCGGTTCCAAAGCGCCGTCTCCGGCGGCAACAGGTCGCGGGTCCCGCGAACGGCTTTCAGGGTGCTCATAGCTCTTATAGTCTAAATGGAATGGCGAATTCGATGATCCGCATTGTTTGCTCCCCCCCCAAAAACGCCCCGCCCAAAAAACTGTCATCCTGAGCGAAGCGCAGCGGAGTCGAAGGACCTGCGGTTGTTTTTCGTTAGCCTCATAGCCCGAAGAGGTCACCGAAATGTGACTTCGTAAATTCGCGGTGCACCAGCCTCATCCACCAAAACCACTTCGCGGAGGGGCGAATTCTTGGGAAACTTGACGACCATCCCCGGCGGTCCCTTTTCCCAGATTCTAATATTCGTTTCAGCGCCTTTCATCTCCGGACCAAGGGGTAGAATGGCGTTGGCAGCCTGTACCAGACATACAGAAACGGCGCTCTTCTTATCATCAAGAATCTTTCGAGCGCTCCCACCCTGAATTCCGAAAGACTCCTTTTGCGAGCACTCTATCTCTCCAGATGACAGAGCCATTAGCTGGTTGATGTCGCGGGTCTCAATTGCTTTTGCGAGCATATGAACCGTGGCGACTGCATCCCACTGCGGTTCCGTGCCCCTGTTTTCATCGTTGATCTGGATGCTGTATAGCTTGTGCGTAGCCGTCAATTCCAGCGAGTAATTTTCTTTTTCGTAATCCCACAGATCGAGGTTTACATCGTTCTCGTGGCTAATCTTCGAGGGCTGCCCCAGAGAAGCTTCGACCTCTTCCATTGGGTCGCCCAACTGCAGGCCGAAGAAGCCTGTTGAACCAGAGGGCCGATCTCCAGTAAGTTCCAGTCGCACGGCCTTGCCGCTCAGATAGGATTTCTTGTCTCCCAGATAAAAGGCGACCAGATAGTCGTTCTTCGAGCCGGACAAGTGGTAGGCACAGGCGAGCGTTCCTTCCAGACTTCTATCTTGATGAAATGGCTTGCCCAGCTCGGCTTCGAACGCCTTGCGGTCCTGCCGTAGCAAAAACCCATTCAACTCATGCACGTGAGAGTGCGCTTGACGAGCGGCCTCGGCCTTCTTATTGGACTGCTGCCCAGGCAAAGCGATGGACGAGCCGGCCAATGCGGTGCAGCAAAGAACAAGAGCCAATCTCGGAGGATTCATGCAGTCAGTCTAACGTTGAGGTCCGCGCTTGTCAGTAGGAAATATGGGCGCTTCGAATCTCAGTTCTCGATTAAACTGAGAATGGTTGCAGGCAGGAGATCGGTATGGGTCATAAGATCGTTTTGACGAAAGACGAAGACGGCTGGATTGTCGCCGAGTGTCCCGAATTGCCCGGTTGTGTGAGCCAGGGCAAGGACGAGGCGGATGCTCTGGCCAACATCCGTGAGGCAAGGTCCGGATGGCTTTGGGCGGAAGAACAAAAAGCCAAAGACCGCCAGCTTGAACGCTGAACTAACTCGCCTTCCGCTCCTCCCGCCGCCAGTCCCTCGCGATTCTTGTACAGCCAGTTGATCTCGCCGGCCTCGTTCTCAAGCTTTGGAACCGTCAGCATCTTCCTTAATTGCCGCCCCGTTACGGGCGTAATCGATCCCAGGTAAGAGGTGATAGGCGTCACAGCGGCACCTGACGGAGAAGCCTAGCCTAATTCGGGCTTTGGGAGAGTATTTGCTGTTACCGGAAAGGGATGTTTTTTGAGGCCGGGAGCAGAGCGGAGACGTCCATTGGCAGTGAGCGGCAGAGGCCGGGGAATGGTTGTGCAAGGAAGGCGCGGCCGCGCGCACGGAGGCGATGGGAGATGAATTGGCGCGAGGAGTACCAGAAAAAGTGCATGGATGGCGCACAGGCGCTCAAGTTGGTTCGCTGCGGCGAGCGCGTATGGGTCCAGTCCGGGTGCGGCACGCCTTCCGTGCTGCTGGACGCGCTGGTCGAGCGCGCTCCCGAGTTGCGCAATGTCGAAATCGTTCACTTGAAAACGCTGGGCGAGGCCGCGTATACCAGGCCGGAGTACGAAGGAATCTTTCGTCATCGCGCATTGTTTTTGGGAGACAATGTGCGCGAGGCGGCGGCCGCCGGACGCGCCGACTACACCCCCATCTTCCTCAGCGAGATTGAAGGCTTGTTTGCGAGCGGCGCTCTGCCGCTGAATGTTACGCTGATGCAGGTTTCGCCCCCGGATGAGCACGGATTCGTGACCCTGGGGACGACGGTGGATTGCACGTTAAATGCGGCCCGGGCCTCGAAGACGGTGATTGCCGAAGTGAATGAGCGCATGCCGCGCACGCATGGAGACACTTCCTTTCATGTGAGCCACCTGTCGGCGATTGTGGAGACATCGCGGCCGCTGCTGGAGTCGCATCCGGAGCCATCCACCGAGATCCAGCGCCGGGTGGGAGCGAATGTGGCCTCGCTGATCCCAGACGGAGCGACGATTCAGACCGGGATCGGTGGAATTCCCGACGCGGTGC
>JBEKZR010000163.1:0-7716 GCA_049509715.1 Occallatibacter sp.
AGGCCCAGGTCCTGATACTCCACCTGCGGAACGTTCGGCACGCTGGTGCTCAAGGACGAGAGCAGCGAAGACAGGCTGCCGGAGGCTCCGGCGCCGGTGAGCCCCGGTATATTCGGGAGGCTGCCCGAAAGGCTCGAAAACGATGAGGTCTGGATGGGATAGCGCGTACCCTCTTTCATCGTTCCCGCCTCGCCGTCACCCAGGCGCAATTGCATCTGGTCCAGTTCCCGCGAGTCCGAGGAGTTAAGGTTGAGGTTGGCCGTGATCGCGCCCGGCGCCAAAGCCGATTGCGTGAGGCCGCCGCCAAACAGGGCTATCCCGTTGGAGAACAGGGAACTCGAGACCTGGCCGGAGGCCAGCAGAATGGCGAGAATCGCCAGGGTGTCGCCGGGGGCGGCCAGGCCCGAGGAGATGATCTGCTGCACCAGGGCCTGGTTCGCGTTCAGGATGGACTGTTCCTCGGAGTAGACGTTGAAGGCTGATATCGACTGCGGCGGCACGACTCCCGTATTGCGTTCATTGGTGCGCGCAATCTGAATCAAGCGCACCTCGAGCAGCACCTGGTTGCGCCCGTCCAAAAGCTCGCGCATGGTGGCGTTGAAGGCGTTCAGCGAACTCTCCGGCGCGCGAACGGTGATGGTTCCCGCTGAATGGTCCACTGCCGCCTGCTGAATCTGAAACACGTTTTTTGCCAGATTGGCCACCTCGTCCATTTCCGTCGAGTTCAGGCCCGAAAGATAGATGGCTTCCAATTCCTGGCGTATGAATCGCTGGCGGTTTTCAGGAGTGTCGCGCGCCACCAGCACGCGGTGCGCGTCCAGTGGAACGTAGAACGAGTTGGTCATCAGAGCCACGACACGCATGGCCTGCGCAAAGCTGGCGTCATCCATGTCCAGGCGGATCTGTGTGGAATGGATGCTGTCGTCCAGTGTGGCATCCAGCCCGTAGGCCTTGAAGACCTGCTGGATTGCCTGATGCTGGTCGGTGCGCAGGTGGAAGCTATTCACTTGCGCAGAGTGCGTAAGCTCCGGCGCTTCGCCGGCCTCGCTTGCCGCTTGCTCGTAGAGGGGCCTCGATAGCCCGAGCAGGGCGTCGTCGCCGAGTTCGCGCAGGTGTTCCGCGGCCTGGATGTTTCTGGGGTCGAGTTCGAGAGCGTGCGCCAGGGCGGCGCGCGCGGCAGCCGCATCACCGAGGAGCCTGTCTTTGGCCGCGGCCTGAATCAGCGCCGTCACAGCGTGACTGCGGGCTACATCGGCCGCCAGCGGGTAGTTGGCATTGGAGGGGTCCAGCGTGGCCGCCTGCTGGTAATCGCGCATCGCCTCTTCAAACTTCTCCTTCTCAAAAAATTTGCTTGCTTCAAGGAAGAGCTTGACCGCGCGGCGTCGGTCACTACTGCTGGGCTGTTTGGCCGGTTTGGTGTCTTTGGCCGGCGCCGCGGCAGACGTCGCGCTCGGCGCGGACGAGGGGGGCGGCGGCGTTGGCTGGCCCGGCGGGACAGGACTCGCTGTTTGCGGCTGTGCGGCGCCGGGGGAAATCGCCAGCAGGAGTCCGGCCGCGAAGAAGCACGGCAATGGGTTCGTCCGGCGGCCCGGCTGCGGGCGCGTTTGGGAGCGGAATTGCGATGAATGCGGCGTCACTGTTCGGTCCGTGTGAAGGCCAGGAGATCGGCCAGCGACGAGGCGCAAACCTCCGGCTGATGAATGAGCAACTCATCGAAGTTGTATCTGCCGGTGGCTACGGCGATCACGGGCAGGAAGTTGGCGCGCGCCGCCTCGATGTCGTTTGGGGTGTCGCCCACGACACAGATCCCGGCTCTGCCGCCAGCCAGCTCCCGGGCTTTGCGCGCCGCCTGTCCGATCAGTTCCGAGCGAATGGGAAAGTGGTCGCTGAAGCCGCCGAAGCGGAACCACTGGCGCAGACCTGCTTGCTCGACCTTGATCCAGCCGATCGCCTCCAGGTTGCCGGTAGCCAGGCCCAGCAGCACGCCGCGCCCAGCCAGATGGGCCAGCACGTTTTTCACGCCCGGCATGATCTGAATGTCCATCTTGTGGCGACGCTCGTCACAAGAACGGCGAATCACTTCGAGAATCGCATCCAGTTGCGGCTCGATGACCTCGCGGGAGATGCTCGCCTTCTCGAAGGCCTCGCTCAGGATCGCCGGGTCCGTGCCGCCGGGGCGCAGGTAAAGAGCTTGCTCAATATCAAATCCCGTCACCTGCTGAACGCCGATGGCGAAAGACTCGCGGTGGATGCGGTCGCGGTTGCGCAAAAGCGTGCCGTCGATGTCGAAGAGATAGGCGTCCTGCGCGTCCCAGGCAAAGCCCGGCTCGATGACAACGCGCGCTTCCTGGGTGGGTGGAATTGTCAGCATGTCTTCGTGTAAAGTCGTCAGCCTTGGCGGAAGCTCTGGCGTACCGCGCTATACACAGGACGTTCGCTGCGCGGTGGACGCTTGAGCGTGGCGCGCACCTCGGCCAGATTCAGTCCCAGTTCCGCCATGGCGCGGCTGAGCGTGTTGCGGTGCATCCCCAACTCTTCAGCCGCCTTACACTGATTCCCCCGGCATGCCACTAATACTTCGCGCAGATATTGTCTCTTGAAATCGCGCACGGCCTCGTTGTAGCGAATGCCGCTGGAGTGCATTTGCGCCACCAGATTGTCCAGTTCTCGTCTCACATCCACCTCTTGCTGCTCTATGAGTTTGCCAATTCCTGGCCGCGAGGCCCTGCTTAAACCTGCCATCAATCGTGATTGGGGTGCAGCCACCGGGGTGACTCTTCTTCCAGTGTCTTCAGTCCTTGCCGGATGCGGCTGGCCAGCTCCGCAGGGGTCAGATGCGCACTCAGATGACAGGTCCCCAAGAACATTTTGGGCAGTTTAGCCTCCGCCAGCCAGTGCTCTTCCGGATAGAAGGTCACGATCACCAGGATGCCCAACGTAACCAGGAACACGCCCTGCAAGAATCCGAAGGCTGCTCCGGCAAGTCCATCCAGGCAGCCCAATCCCAGCAAATGAAAAGCCTTGGCCAGAGAGGCTCCGATAACGGCACAAACTGCCATCACCAGCAGCGCAATCAGCACGAATGCTATGGTGTCGGCCACTGCCCGGACGCGGATCGCGGGTATGAACAGCGCCGCGACGTGGCCGTAATTCCAGGCTGCAATCACCAAACCCAGCAGGAGCCCGCCCAGCGAGCTGGCCGAACGGAAGAATCCCTGCGATAGCCCGCCGAGCACAGTTGCCGCCATGATGAACAAGATGGCCCAATCTACCCATGTCCAACCAACCCACGCCATTTTGCGCTCCGTCCACGTCTACAGATTGAGATCCCGCCCTGTCAAGCGGCGGAAGGCGTCAAAATACTTGGTTTGTGTCTGCGCCACAACCTCGTCCGGGAGAGCGGGCGCAGGCGGCTGCTTGTTCCAGTGGATTGCTTCAAGATAATCGCGCACGAACTGTTTGTCGAATGAAGGCTGGGCGCCGCCGGGCTTCCAAGCCGCACCCTCCCAAAAACGCGATGAATCCGGCGTCAATACCTCATCGGCCAGGATAATCCCTTCCGCGGTTCTGCCAAACTCAAATTTTGTGTCGGCCAGGATCAATCCGCGCGACTCGGCATGTCTTGCCGCTCGCCGGTAGATGGCCAGCGTGAGCCGTCTCAACTCCGCCGCGTCGGCCGCGCCGACTATCGCTTCGGTTGCCTCATAGGAGATGTTCTCGTCGTGCGCGCCGTCCTGGCTCTTGGTGGCGGGAGTATACAACGGCTCCGGGAGCCGCGATCCATCCAGGAGGCCGACCGGGAGCGGGATGCCACAAACGGTCCCACTGCTCCGATACTCCTTCCAACCCGAACCGGCAAGGTAGCCGCGGGCCACGCACTCCACTGGAAACATAGCTGCCCGCTTCACCAGCATGGAGCGGCCTTCCAGTTGGTCCGCGTAGGGCTGCAGCGCGGCGGGAAACTTGGCGACGTCGGCCGTGATCAGATGATTGGGCGCCAGATGCGACAGCAAGTCGAACCAGAACAGCGAAATCTGGGTCAGAATTTTTCCCTTGCCCGGAATGCCGGTGGCCAGCACATGGTCAAAGGCGGAAATGCGATCGGTGGCCACCAGCAGCAGAGCGCCGTCCACCGCATACAGGTCGCGCACCTTGCCCCGGCCAAGGAGAGTGGTTGTGCCCAGATTCGTTGTCAAGAGAGCTGTCATGGGAGAGCCTTGCCCCGGAGGGAACTGAATTTCGATTTTCCAGCGCGAGGCTGCGTTTGTCAATGTGCAGTGTGGCAATTGACTGTTTCGAAATTTACCGGCAAGGACGGTGGAAGGAGTGATCCAATGCGGTCGTCAGGCCGTGGGGGGAAAACCATAGCGCTGTGATGGCCGTCACGGAACACACTTTCCGCATGGGAGACACTCCAGTAGTCAACATGGTTCGGAGGGCATGTACGAAAGCTCTCTTAGAGCCGGGCGACACGAGGCAGCAGTGGAAAGGGGAAGCCGCAGCTAGCTTCGTTTGTGCAGGGATCACCAGTAGCCGCGCGCTACCGACCTCCAGCGCCGGCTACTGGTCCCCGTCTTTATCTTGTATTACGCAAGCGCCTCCGAAGAGACGTATTCCTTCGGGGGCGGTTTTTTGCCTGGAAGCAGTCTCACGGACGAATCAACCTCGACAACTACGGTTCTGCATCGCGGATTCCGGAGGGAGCCTGGGGCTTCAGCCCTAGGAAGGAGCTGGCGTGCCTCATTTTCAATGGGGTGAGGTTCTGTGCGACAAAATCGCATTCCCGGCATCTATGCTTGTATGACGACTACCGCTGCTTCATTTGCACTTCGCACCCTTGGCAACTCCGATCTGCAACTCACGCCCATTGGCTTTGGCGCCTGGGCCATTGGCGGCGGCAACTGGGAGTTCGCTTGGGGGCCCCAGGACGACAACGAATCCATTGTCGCCATCCATCGCGCCCTCGATCTGGGCGTCAACTGGATCGATACGGCGGCCATATATGGCCTGGGCCACTCGGAAGAGGTGGTTGGCCGCGCCCTGAAGACAACCACGCACAAGCCGTTGGTCTTTACCAAGTGCTCCATGCGCTGGCGCGAGGACCGCTCCATCTACCGCTCGCTCAAGGCGGACTCGGTGGCGGAGGAGTTGGATGGATCGCTCAGGCGGCTGGGGGTGGAGACCATCGACCTTTACCAAATTCATTGGCCCGACCCGGAGGAGGAGATCGAAGAGGGCTGGGAAGCGCTGGCCCGTTTCCGCGAGCAGGGTAAGATCCGCTGGATCGGCGTCTCCAATTTTTCGGCCGGGCAGATGAAGCGGGCGCAGAAGATTGCGCCCATCACCAGCCTGCAGCCGCCCTACTCGATGCTGCGCCGGACCGCCGAGGAGGAGGTTCTGCCGTTTACGCAGGCCAATGGCATCGGCGTGATCAACTACTCGCCCATGGTCTCCGGTCTGCTGACGGGCAAGATGACCGCCGAGCGCGTTGCGGCTTTTCCGGCCGACGACTGGCGCCGGCGCGCGGTGGAGTTCCACGAGCCGCGGCTCAGCCGGAACCTGAGGCTGGTGGAGCTGCTGCGGGAGATCGGCAACGGGCACGGGGTGAACCCAGGGGTGGTGGCCGTGGCCTGGACGCTACATCATCCGGCCATTACCGCCGCTATCGTGGGCGGGCGGAATGGGCAGCAGGTTGAAGGGCTGGCTCCGGCGCTCGATTTCAGGCTCAGCGAGGACGAGTACGGGCGGATCAACGGATTTCTTGCTTCTAGCCCAGCCTGAAACCGGTTCGCCCCCGCAAACAAAGACCCCAGCCGAGGCTGGGGTCTTTGCGCCGGTGGAGGAAGCCGGCCTACATGGCCGCCACAAAATCGGGGACAATGACGGCTGCATGATCCTGCAGCAGTTGGGTCATGCGGGCGGCCATGCCGGTGTACATCATAGCGGCGCGGAAGGCATTCACGCGGACACCTTCGCTGGCCTGCGAGAAACCGTACTGGGCCAAGGCCATCAGAACGCACACACGAATCTGCATGGCGTCACTGCGCAAGGTCTCGAGAAGCAGGCGGTCCACGCCGTCGGAATTACTGGCGGCATAGTCGGCCATTTCCAGCATTACGCGCGCGTTCTGGTACATCACCCACAGGCCCCTGGGACCCTTCATGCGCTCCCAGGCGTCTTCGGGGGTAGCGTTAAGCCCTTCTTTCCAAAGGAAATGATCGCTTAATTCGCGGGCGCTCCAATCGGGACGCAGCCGGGCCAGGAGGGAGTCCCACGATTGTGCATTGCGACGGCGCACACCACTGCGCCAGCGGCACAGGTAAAGCGCCACAACCGCAACCGCCGCAATTTGAAGCAAAAGTAAAATCATTGGTGACCCTTACGCCGGAATTTGGTAACCGCAAAATCGATCAAGGCAACCCGGCAGACTTTTGCTGCTACATCTACTAGTAACAGAAAATCTTGCATTTGTGGAGAATAATTTCGTCTCTCGGCCTCTTTTTGGCAAAATAAAGTACCAAAAGTTCAATACACCTTAGTAACCAAGGATACCCAGCCAGTCCAGCCGAAGGTGCCATGGGCCGACGATCTGCTGGGAGTGGAGGACGGTGACGGCCAGGGAGACGGTGGGGTATGAGCCCAAACCGACGGCCACTGGAGCTCGCGGTTGCGCCAGCGGAAGCCTTGCAGGCTGCTTCACCAGGGAAGCGGGCGAAGCAGCACCTTACCTCTTTCCCGGCTTCGGTTTTTTGGCAGATGCGGAGTCCGTCAACGCAATGCGTGTGGTCCTTGCGGCTCCTGCCACTGCCAACATCAAACTCTGCATCTGCGGAGTGAATTCCCGCCGCTCTGCTTCCTTGTGCGCAAAACTAAATACCCAATACAGCAAGGAACAGAGATAGCCGGCCACCTCGACCTGGTTCAGGTGGGCATACTGCGGCCACACCGTCAGGTGTGTATGGAGCATGGCTACGGCCAGGCCGACGATGGAGTAAAAGCCGAGTCCCGTGGCTATCTGCAACTCGCGATCCCGCCAGCCGATGGAGAGCAACTGGCTGCATCCGGCGATGGCCAGGAAGAAGAGAATCCTGAGAATTGAGGTGGTCTGCTCCAGGCGCATCAAAAGATGCCACTGCGGGGGCCAGTGGCCGAATCCAGGGATGTTTGCAAATGGCCAGATCGCCACGCCAAGCGCCACGACCAATCCTGCAACCACCCCCAGGGCGCCACGCGGCAGAGACGCCCGGAACGGACGGAGCACGGACCAAGCCAACTCGATCAGAACGCCAATCTCCAGTGCGGAATATACAACCGCATCCGCCAAATAGACCGTGAGATATTTGGCTGGGAAGAAGCGCAGCACTGGAAATGCCACGGCATCGACGAGCCCAAGCCATATGCAATACACACAGAAGACCGGCAATGTTCTCCAGACACGCCTATAAAGGAGCAGCCCGACAACTGTCGCTTCCGCCACAAAAGAGGCAAACCAGAGTGTGTTGTCCAGACTCACCGTCAGCATTCCGCCTGCTACTTATCGATGTGACGTACTGAGTGTATCAGTGAATCTGGTCTGCTTACCCGGTATAGAGAGGCTATGCTGACACAATGTTGTGTCCCGGCGGCGGCGGCAGAGGAATACCCGGCAGGGTGTTGGCGACGGCTGGCGGAGGCGGCAGAGGTATACCCGGCAGGGTGTTGGCGACGGCTGGCGGC